>NZ_JAHKQC010000046.1:0-34617 GCF_018860845.1 Pseudoalteromonas sp. C2R02
GAGTCAACACTTAATTTTAAATTTATTTATAAGAAGTTTAAATTCAAGTTTTAATTTGACTGACCAACCTAGTCGATATCGCTACATCCCTTTAGTCTCTTACCTTAAAGTCTGTTGCTTGCCGTCTGTGTCGGTGGAGGCGCAGTATAGGCAAATCACAAAATTGCGCAAGTGTTTTTTTGATAAAAGTTGATATAAAATAAATTCAGCTCACTTATCAATCCGAATGACTGTTTATTCATCTAAAAAGAATGTTATGGGAGCTAAATTGTATTTATCACTAGTTTCCACCCTACTTTTTTCTGATAATGAACCTCTTGGTCTAATTCAGTTCTCATCAATGGATGTTGATCTAACCATGTTTTTGGAAAAGTAACATATAAGTCATTACTTTCTGATTTAAGCTGAATCAAAGGTAAAACATCATTTTTACGCCTCATAGCTAATATGACAGATAATCTTAATATTCTAATTAATTTTTCAGCTTCAACTTTATTTACGCCTAAGGATAGAAACTGTTCATTATCTATATCTGCTCTATGTTCTGATACCAAAGCAACAAGTAATTTATGTTGCGTCTGATTAAAACCTGGCATAAGGGTATTTTTCAGAATATAGGCAGTGTGTTTTTCATATCTCTTATATTCAATCAGTAGACCTACTTCATGTAATAGAGATGCAGCATTAAGTATGGCAATACTGGTATCAACTTCATTAAACCACTGATTTGATAATTGCTGTGCGAAAGACCTAGCTAGCTCAGCAACTCGTCGACCTTGGTTCTGATCAACATGATACCTTTCAATGAAACTATCGATAGTGCGTTTACGAATATCATGATTTTGTAACTCTTTAACCATGCTATACAAAACACCTTCGCGCAATGCACCACCAGCCAGACCCATCACCTCTATTTCCAGAGATTCAAATAATGCTATCAGAATAGATAGACCTGATACAAAAACCAATCTACGATCTTCAACTAAGCCCGGTAATGCTAACTGGTCTATTGTTTTATATAGAACTGCCTGTTTCTTTATACTATTAAGCTTATCTAAGGTTAAATTCTCATCTAAGCCTTGAGCTAGCATAATTTCTTGAATTGCCTGAACAGTCCCAGATGCACCAGAAGCACTTTTCCAGCCAGCTTTTATGTATGTCTCTTTTATGGGCGAAATCATTTTATGAGCAGCTTTTGTTGCTGAATCAAAATTTTCAAGCGTTAACTTACCATCTTTAAAATACTTTTCGAGATAAGTAACACAACCCATATTTAAACTTTTATAATTTAACGGTTCAAAAGCATCTCCGATAATAACTTCTGTACTTGCACCACCAATATCAACAACAAGTTGCTTGCCACAAAACGCAGAAGTATGCGCCACACCTTTATAAATCGTTTTAGCTTCAAGCTCTCCACTTATCACTTCTAGCTTATGATTTAAGATAGCTTGTGCTTTATCAATAAATTGTTTTGCATTCAAAGCTAAGCGCAAAGTTGCAGTGGCAACGATGCGAATATTTTCAGCTGGTATATCCTGTAGCCTTTCAGCAAATAAATATAAACACTCCCAACCTCTTTGCATTGCTTCTAGACTAAGAGTATTGCTTTTATCTAGACCTGCAGCTAAACGTACTTTACGCTTAACCCTACCGATTGTTTGCAAATCTCCTGCAACTGATTTTGCTATTAGCATATGAAAGCTATTAGAACCTAAATCAATTACAGCATAAATATTTTGATGCTGATGTAAAGCAGCTGCAGCCATTGTTACCTCTAAATCCTTGTGACTTTTGACTTCTATTTTTTATCTTGGGCGATGATGATTTGGCTTACGGCCACCAGAACGATTTCTGTTTTGACCTGTGTGACTTCTACGCTTTTGTAACACAGGGGCAGTTAAATCATCAAGCAATGCTTCTCTATCATAATGAGATAATGGAATTGCGTGCTCAATATATTCTTCTACCGCTTGTAAATTATAGGCGTATTTCTCACAAGCAAAGCTAATCGCGTGACCTGACGCGCCTGCACGACCCGTTCTACCAATTCTATGTACGTAATCTTCACAATCATCTGGTAAGTCAAAATTGAAAACATGGCTTACTTCTGAAATATGTAATCCACGAGCAGCAACATCTGTTGCGACTAAAATATCAATATTACCTTTGGTAAATTGGTCTAGAATAGACAATCGCTTTTTCTGGGCTACATCACCAGTTAATAAACCCACTCTATGCTTATCAGCATTTAACCAAGCATGGATTGTTTCACAGCTATGTTTTGTATTAGCAAAAACAATTGCTTTATCTGGCCATTCATCTTCTAGTAAAGTTAAAAGCAAAGGCATTTTATCTTCTTGCGAAGGCTGAAATAACTCTTCTTTGATTCTTTTACCCGTTTTCTGAGTTGGATCAACTTGTACATGAACAGGATCGGTCATATGTTCAAACGCTAATTCTTGAACTTTATATGACAATGTCGCTGAAAACAGTAAATTTAAACGATTAGCAGCTTCAGGCATACGTCTGAATATATAACGTATATCTTTTATAAAGCCTAAATCGAACATACGATCAGCTTCATCTAATACAACAACTTCAATATCATTTAAGCTATAAAAGCCTTGTTTATATAAATCAATCAATCGCCCAGTTGTGCCAATTAAAATATCAACACCACTTTCTAATTGTGCCCGTTGTTTTTCATAATCTTCGCCACCATATACTAAACCTAAGTTAAGATTACAGTGAGGTGCGAGTATTTTAGCATCTTTATGGATCTGAACAGCTAACTCCCGAGTAGGAGCCATGATCAGGGCTCTTGGGTGTTTGCTCGGTCCTTTGGTATTTTTTAACAGGTGGTGACACGTCGCAGTTAAAAATGCGAGTGTTTTACCAGTACCTGTTTGTGCTTGCCCTGCAATGTCACGCTTTTGAGCGACATAAGGAAGGCATTCAGCTTGAATGGGAGTACAATATTCAAACCCATTAGCGCTTAAACCGGTTACTACTTCCGGTGCAATATCAAAGTCCGCAAACTTTTTTTCAGTCAAATGTGTATTATTCATAGCGATAAAGCATAACGCTTAAGCTTGCAATAAGAAACAATAGTGTTTAAATACGCACTAAATAAATTAGCGAACCACAACGGAGAGCGCAATGAGCGACAAAATTATTACATTAACAGACGATAGCTTTGAATCAGATGTACTAAATGCATCAGGTCCAGTATTAGTAGATTTTTGGGCAGAATGGTGTGGTCCTTGTAAAATGATAGCGCCAATTCTTAGCGAAGTTGCTGAAGAATTTGCTGGTACAGTAACTATTGGTAAATTAAATATTGACCAAAACTCAGCTACGGCACCTAAATTTGGTATCCGTGGTATCCCTACTTTACTTCTTTTCAAAGATGGTCAAGTTGCAGCTACTAAAGTTGGTGCTTTATCAAAAACTCAATTAGTAGAGTTTATCAACGAAAATATCTAGTAATAGTGACATAAAAAAGGGCCTTGCCCTTTTTTATTCTATTAATTTGTATAAAGACTGGACGAGTAGCAAAAGAGCTGCTAGTTTATAAAGCCAAAGAATATTCCAATTTAATTTCTGAATACCCAATCAAAACTGAAATCAATTTAACCACTACACAAACAGTGAAGAACCCACCTTATGCATTTAGCTGAACTTAAAGACAAATCAATTAACCAACTTGTAAAACTAGCTGAGTCTATGGGACTTGAGCATGTTGCACGCCTAAGAAAACAAGACATCATTTTTGCTATTTTAAAAGCGCATTCTAAAAGTGGTGAGAATATCTATGGCGGTGGTGTATTAGAAATCTTACAAGATGGTTTCGGCTTTTTAAGATCTTCAGAGGCCTCATACCTTGCAGGTCCTGATGATATTTATATTTCTCCGAGTCAAATTCGCCGCTTTAGCATGCGAACAGGTGATTCTATTTCAGGTTTAATTCGTCCACCTAAAGATGGTGAGCGTTATTTTGCACTGTTAAAAGTTAATGAAGTTAACTTTGATAAGCCTGAAAATTCACGTAACAAAATTTTATTTGAAAACTTAACTCCATTACACGCTAATGACCGCTTAAGAATGGAACGCGGCAATGGTAGTAAAGAAGATTTAACTTCTCGTATTATTGATTTAGCTTCGCCAATAGGTAAAGGCCAACGTGGTTTATTAGTTGCACCTCCAAAAGCGGGTAAAACGATGTTACTTCAAAACATCGCACAAGCAATTGCTCATAACCATCCAGAATGTGAGCTAATGGTTTTACTTATTGATGAACGTCCAGAAGAAGTAACTGAGATGCAACGCTTAGTAAAAGGTGAAGTTGTTGCTTCTACTTTTGATGAGCCTGCAAATCGACATGTTCAAGTTGCCGAAATGGTAATTGAAAAAGCAAAGCGTTTAGTTGAGCATAAAAAAGACGTTGTTATCTTATTAGATTCAATCACTCGTTTAGCACGTGCTTATAACACTGTAATTCCATCATCAGGTAAAGTACTTACGGGTGGTGTTGATGCAAACGCACTACATAAACCAAAACGTTTCTTTGGCGCTGCACGTAATGTTGAAGAAGGCGGAAGTTTAACAATTATAGCAACTGCACTTATCGATACAGGCTCTAAAATGGATGAAGTTATCTACGAAGAGTTTAAAGGTACTGGTAATATGGAATTACACCTAAATCGTAAGATTGCTGAAAAACGTGTATTCCCTGCTATTGATATTAATCGCTCTGGTACACGACGTGAAGAACTATTAACTAAAACCGATGAGCTACAAAAAATGTGGATTTTACGTAAAATAGTACATGAAATGAGTGAAGTATCAGCGATTGAATTCATGATAGATAAATTATCAATGGACAAAACAAACGCTGCATTTTTTGCCTCTATGATGCGAAAGTAACATTTAAAATTTAATATAAAATAAAAATACCTGCTAAACGCAGGTATTTTTTTAGCTCAAAATTGAATTCTGTTCTATAACTTAACTAAATGGAATTTTTTAATTTGAGATTATGCCAGCATCCAAAATTGCCTTTATATCCCTCTTAGGATTATTAATTTTACACCTTGTATTATTAAGTTATATTTCTGCTACAAGTGATATCTTCATAATTATCATACTCTCAGATCTTGTTATCGCTTTAAGTTTATTTGGCTATTTAAAAAGCCACCCTTCAATGAAGGAGAGTTATTTAAATAACCTCGCAAATTCAGTGAATAACCCTGAAAAGATAAACCTAAAATTTCGCTTTAATGAACAAAAAAATCAACCTCCAGAATGCTTTGCGATTAATAACTGGCTAGAACTAGTAGATCATTTATTTACTGAGATTTACGCCTCTGCAGCAAGACTAAACCCTATGGCTAACGAACTTCATGAAACCTATAGTTCCATGACCCAAAAAGCAGCAATGCAGCATAGTCATGGTGAAATTTTAAGCCACTCAATGAATGATATGCTTGAAGTATCGCGTAATTTAGATGCTAACTTAGATGACATTTACCAAGCAGTGAATGCCTCAACAACTTCAGTTAAACAAACCAGAGAAGACGCTAATAAAAGCCAGAATAGCTTAATGAAATTAGCCAAACAAATAGATCAAACCAGAAAACAAATTGATGAACTTAAACATGATAGCGATCAAATCAGCTCAATCATTGAGGCTATAAATTCTATTGCTGAACAAACAAATTTATTAGCGCTTAATGCTGCAATTGAAGCAGCGAGAGCTGGAGAGCAAGGTAGAGGATTTGCAGTAGTAGCTGATGAAGTAAGAAGCTTAGCGGGGCGAACAAGCCAATCAACTCATGAAGTCGCCTCTATGATCACCAAGATACAAAATGGCACAGACTCAGTTCATCAATTAATGCTACAAAGTCATGAAGAAACACAAAAAACAGTTAGCCTCTCAGAAGAGGCCACTAAAGAAGTAGATCAAATTGAAGCCGCTATGATAGATATTCAAAATTTGTCAGAAAAAATTCATCAACAAGTACAACAACAGAAATCTGTATCCGATGAAGCACAATCATCCGTTGATGCCCTTATGGAGCTCAATTCAGATGCACTATCGAGTTCAAAAATACAGGCAGTTTCAAGCCATGATTTACAAAAATTATCAGTCAGCTTAAAAGAAAAACTAGAAATGTTTGATTTCAATGACATGCACTGGGATACCGAAATTCGAGATAACAAACAACCACAAACTAAGAAAGAACATAATACTCAAGAAGCAGATAAAATGGGTGAAGTAGAGCTATTTTAATTTGCTTCTAACAGGATAATATTTAGCTCATTTAATAAATTGTCAGCATGGACATCAATCTTATCCATATCATTATTTTTTAGCTGGGACTCTAATTCTTTTGCAATCTTAGCTAAATTTTTAAAACCAAACATTTGTGCTGCGCCAGCGAGACTATGTGCTTGTTGCTCTATTTTAGAGATGTTATTTTTTTCTATAGACCGGACTAAATTACTTTTCTCTTTATTTAAACTATTTTTAAATTCTTCAACTAAATCTGTCATATCTAACATATCCAGTGCTTGATATGCCTCATTTAAAGCACTTTGAGATTGACAATATTGTGCAATTAATTGAATGAAAATAGCCCTTTCAATTGGTTTTTTTAAATGCCCATCAAACCCGATTGATAAATACTGTTCAATTTCATGAGACATCGCATTTGCTGTTAAAGCAATAATAGGCTGCGAACATCCGCATTGTCTTAATAACGTAAAAGCTTCTATACCATCCATTTCTGGCATCTGGATATCGAGTAAAATAAGCACAGGATCATGCTGTAAAAATAACTCTACCGCTTCTTTACCATTTTTAGCACTCAGTACTTCTAGCCCTAAACTTGTTAATATTCTTGCTATTAAGCGTCTATTGTCATCATGATCTTCAGCTAATAATACTTGACCTGAAAACACTTTATTTAAATCAATCTCATCTGTATATGCTGGTTTATCTGGTATCAAAGCATCATCATTCAAATGAGAAAAGGGCAAAAACAAAGTAAAGGTGCTTCCTTTATTAATTTCACTTTGAACAGAAATTTCACCATCCATTATTTTTGCCAATTGCTCAGATAAACACAAACCCAAACCTGTTCCGCCAAAACGACGACTTATACTTGTATCTCCCTGGGTAAAGCTTTCAAACAATCTCTCTAACTGAATATCATCCATACCTATGCCAGTATCTGTCACTTTAAAGGATAATTCATTATTTATTACAGCCACTTCAAGTAATACACTACCATTGGAAGTAAATTTAATCGCATTTGAACATAGGTTTATTAAAATCTGCTTTAAACGAAAACTATCTATATTGATTATAAATGGCGCACTCAAAGAATGCGTTATTTCAAAAATTAAACCTTTTGTTTTAGCTTGCTTGGTAAATATATTATTTAATTCTTCGAGAATGGTATGTAAATCTTGATTTTGTAATTCAAGCTCAAGTTTATTTGCTTCTATTTTGCTTAAATCCAGTATGTCATTTATCAGATCAAGTAAATGCAAACTATTATTGTGAATAATCGACACCTCTTTACAAATAAACTCCTCTTCAACATCTCCTGAAACTATCGCTTCAGCTTGACCAATCACAGCAGTTAAAGGCGTTCTTATCTCGTGGCTCATATTTGCTAAAAACTGACTTTTTACATTATTGGCCTGCTGTAGCTCCTGCATTAGACACTCTAGTTCATGAGTTCTTTGTTTAACTTGAACTTCTAAAGTTAATTTAGAGCTACGCTCCATATTTCTTCTAAAAACAAAAAATAACACTAAAAAAAGCATCAAAATGGCAATGATAATAAAATTGCGTTTTTGAGTAACTTGATCCATTTCTAGTTGTTGTAATTTTTTAGTTTGTTCAAGCTGCATTACTTGCTGCTTTAACTTCTGGGCTTCAAAACGCGCCAACTCTTCATTGAGTTTAGTATTTGATGCTTTATTATTTTCATCGATATACATGTGATGCAACTTGACTGCATTTAACGTATTCCCAAGTCCTGCATTGATTAGAGACAATAAAGATAAGTTACTTCTAAGCTGACCTTTATAACCAATCTCTTGAGCTACTTTTGTGGATGTCTCTAAAGCTTGAAGCGCTTCATCCAATTGACCTTTATAAAATAATGCTTTTGAGTAGCTGTATAAACTTCCCGCATAAGCATTTTTATGCCCTTGCGCTAAGCTTAATTCAACAGCTCGCTTAGCATAAGAATAACCTTTATCAATTTCCCCTAACAAATTAAATAGTTCTGCAATATTGTGTAATTGAGAAGCTGAATTATATAAATCCCCCTGTTGCTCATAATAATCAAGAGACTTAAATAAATAGGTTTGTGCTAATTTATATTGTCTTGAATGATCATAAGCGGCCCCCAAATCTCCATAAGCTGAAGCTAACCCTTTTTCATCTCCATATGACTTACGAGCCACAATCACCTCTTTAAGGATCTCAATAGCAACATCAAAACGTCTTAGTCGAACGTAAAGACTTGCTATATTATGGCGAATATCGACCTGATCTGTCTCAGTACCCTTTTCCTGATAAATAGTTTCAGCTTGCTCATACATTTTGATTGCTTCAGATAGTTCGCCTATCGCCGCATATACTAAACCTATATTGCTCAATAAATTTGCATATTGTATAGGCGCTTTATCTATTTGATAAAATGATAAAGAAGCTTGATAAGCACTTAAGGCGTTTCCATTATTTCCTAAGTAATAATGCATTACACCAATCATTTTGAAAGCTAATGCTTCCTGATCTAATAACTGATTATCATGAGAAATTTTTTGAAATTGTTCAAAATCATCAAGTGCTTTATTTAATTTACCTAATGAAAAATAGATTTTCCCCCTTTCGCTCAAAACCAAGGCTTTTTGAGGTGCCGTAATATCCGATAAATCAAACAATTGATTTGCAGCTTTTAATGCTGACTCTTTATCTCTTTCAAGTGTAACTTGAGATAATGCGCTTTCAAAACGATCATCAGCAACAGCTAAACTACTATTTAGTATGCAAATAATACAAAATGCAGCTAGACTGCGCTTAAAACAGATCATGCTCTATACCCTAAATACATACGATTAATTAAGAACTAGCAATAAATTCAATAAATTAGAAACAAGCTATTTATATCATTATATCGAGAAAGAGCATAGTCAATAACTAAAGCTTTTACTTTAATTTCAGTATTTCTAAGATAAAAAAGAGGTGGTAATTTGCAATCTAATCCATTGATGTATATTATTTTTGATTGTTTATTAGAAACATCTAATTGGAAAATTCATACCCTAGCAAATCATTTAAGCCAAAATAATTTCCTAGGCAAACTGGATAACGAATACAACAAAGATTTATTTAAAAAGAACTTTCTTATTATGAATGCGCTATTTCAATTGAATGAGGACTTAATTGGAACCCAGTATATAGTTATAATTGAAACTCTTGAAATTCGCCTTATCAACATAAATGAAAATCAAATTTCAAAACCAAATAAAAACTTAAAAGACTACTACCTCGATTGGGCCAATTTTGAAACCAACAGCGAAGCAATAGAGAGTTTACTTAATACGTTTTGGCAAAACTATTCAACCTATGATGTAAAAAACACATATTCACCTGAAAAAATATCAAGTGCACTACAATTCTTCCAATTACCAGAAAGCGCCACAGCGACACAAATTTCAAAACGATGGAAAACGCTAGCGTTAAAGCATCATCCAGACAAACCTAATGGTGACAAAGATGTATTTCAACAGCTACAAATTCATTGGCAAGTGCTAAAAACTACTTTGAACTAAAAAACGACAACATCATAGTAAATCGGTATAATGCAACTAATTATTATTTGCCATAACGACTAGCGTAATGAAATACAAAGACCTGCGGGACTTTATAAAGCTACTAGAAGAAAGAGGTCAGCTTAAAAGAATCACGCAAGAGATCGACCCTTATCTAGAAATGACAGAAATTGCCGACCGCACATTAAGGGCAAAAGGTCCCGCTCTGTTATTTGAAAACCCTAAAGGTTATTCAACTCCTGTCCTTGCTAATTTATTTGGCACGCCGCAAAGAGTCGCGATGGGCATGGGCAAAGAAGATGTTTCATCATTACGTGAAGTTGGAAAGTTACTGGCATTTTTAAAAGAGCCAGAGCCACCAGCAGGAATAAAAGAAGCTTTAGGGCAAATTCCCGTATTTAAACAAGTATTAAATATGCCGCCTAAAGTGGTAAAAAAAGCTCCTTGTCAGGAGTTTATTCTTGAAGGTGATGATGTTGATTTAACTAAGTTACCTATCCAGCACTGCTGGCCAGGTGACGCTGCGCCATTAATCACCTGGGGTTTAACCATTACCAAAGGCCCTTATAAAAAACGTCAAAACTTAGGTATTTATCGCCAGCAATTACTTGGCAAGAATAAAATCATCATGCGTTGGTTATCCCATCGCGGTGGCGCTTTAGACTTTCAAGAATGGTGTAAAGAAAACCCAGGTGAGCCATACCCTGTATCAGTTGCATTAGGTGCCGATCCAGCCACTATTTTAGGCGCAGTGACACCTGTTCCAGATACATTAAGTGAATATGCTTTTGCAGGTTTATTACGTGGTAGTAAAACTGAAGTTGTAAAATCAATTTCAAATGACCTACAAGTACCAGCGAGCGCTGAATATGTATTAGAGGGCTATATTGCTCAAGGTGAAGTGGCTCCAGAAGGCCCTTATGGCGATCATACTGGCTATTATAATGAAGTTGATGACTTCCCTGTAATGACAGTAACACATATCACTCATAGAAAAGACCCAATATATCATAGTACATTTACCGGTCGTCCACCTGATGAACCAGCAGTTTTAGGCGTGGCATTAAACGAAGTTTTTGTGCCTATTTTACAAAAGCAATTCCCTGAAATTGTTGATTTCTATTTACCGCCAGAAGGGTGTTCATACCGTATGGCAGTTGTCACGATGAAAAAACAGTACCCAGGTCATGCCAAGCGTGTGATGATGGGGGTTTGGTCTTTCTTACGTCAATTTATGTATACCAAATTTGTGATTGTATGTGATGACGATATTAATGCCAGGGACTGGAATGATGTCATTTGGGCCATTACGACTAGAATGGACCCAGCGAGAGATACGACTATGATTGAGAATACGCCAATTGATTATCTCGATTTTGCTTCGCCTGTTTCAGGTCTAGGTTCAAAAATGGGCTTAGATGCCACAAATAAATGGCAAGGTGAGACTGATAGAGAATGGGGTGAACCCATAGTGATGGATCAAGAGGTAAAAGATAAAGTAGATCAGATTTGGGACTCGCTGAACATTCTAGATTGAGCGATCCCAGATTAAGAAATATCAAATAAATAACGAGTGCTAACTAGCACTCACTTAACAGAAAACATAACCAGATTAGCGTCGTAAAAGGTAATATAATGCAAGAGTTAAAGGCAAACGTTGTTGCTATTAGCCCACTTAGTGAGTTTATTTTCAAAGTTGAATTAAAACCTGAACAAGCTGCAGAGTTTTCTGCAGGCCAATATTTACAAGTGGTATTAGGCGAGAAAGACAAGCGCGCTTTTTCGATAGCCAGCCGCCCTAGTCAAAATAACTTGTTAGAATTACATATTGGTGCGACAGCTGCCGATGCCTATGCGATTCAAGCACTAGATCATTTACGTGAACACCTTAAAAATAATACTCAAGCAACACTAGAAGTTGGCTTAGGTGTTTCACAGCTACGTGAAAAAAGTGATAGACCTATTATTATGCTTGCTGGCGGTACAGGGTTTTCATACGTAAAATCTATGGCTGACCATTTAGCAGAAGTTGGCTGTGATCGCCCAGTATTATTTTACTGGGGCGTAAAACAAGAATCTTCACTCTATGCCAAGGCAGAAATGGAAGCTTGGGCAGCATCAAATCCTAAATTCAATTTCATTCCTGTTATTGAATTAGCCGATGATAGCTGGAAAGGTCACACTGGTTATGTGCACAATGCAGTATTAAAAGACATTATTTCATTAGATGCATACGATATTTACATGGCAGGTCGTTTTGACATGATAGGCCCTGTACGTGATGACTTTATCAATCAAGGTGCTATTCGCGAACATATGTATGCAGATGCATTTGCCTTTATAAAATAAATATAATGACTTCTAAAGCACGATAACCTATCGTGCTTTTCTTTGCCTCCAACAATACTACTAACACAAACCTATCCTGATATTTAGTTACAAACAACTACCATTCAGTGGAAAATATTACTTAACTTAAATGAGATAAATCAGTTACTATGAGTTAGTGTTAAGTAATAGAAAAGTAAAATGAAATATAAGTTTCTGGATTTTGAGTTTGATAGCATCAGTTTAATTTTAAGTAAAAATAACAATGATATTGCTATTCGCCACAATGAAGCTAAATTACTCGCTTTAATGATAAGCCAGCCAGAACGTGTATTTAGTAAAGAAGATATATTAGCTGAGGTTTGGCAAGATAAAGTGGTATCTGAGCAAGCTGTCTTCCAAAATATTAGCCACCTTAGAGGACTTTTTGGTAATACAGCAATAAAAACCTTCTCTAAACGGGGATATCAGTGGCAACTTGAATTACAAACAAAATCAGAGATCAGCACTGTAGAACCAAGCAAAATAAATGTAACTGTAAAAGCATTATCAAATTCAACAAAGCTGTTATACATTACCGCTTTCTCGCTCATTTTTATCTTGGTAATATTTTTCGGTTATACATCACCGAATAAAACCTCATTACCAACAACTGAAATAGCTTACATTCCTTTTGAAAAGCAAACGGATAATACTTTCAAGGAGTTTTCAAATAATCCAAATTTCAACTTTATAGCACTAAACGATTTAGATTATAGAGACTTTATTGCGACTTCAGAATTAAAGTACCCCAACTTATCAACTAAGCACCCTCTAATATTAACTGGGGAGTTTCGATCTCATAATCAACAAGCTTATTTAGACTTTATTTTAAAAGGCCCTTTTGCTCAATGGAAAGGGTTACTCAGTGGTGATTCTCAACGCGAAGTGACTGAAAAGTTAAAACGACACTTACAACAAGACTTTATTTATGACTTAATAGGTAAACCACAGGCACCTGAACTAAAGCTAGCAAACCTTTCCATTGCACATCAGAATAGACCTAAAGATTTCATTGTTTTAAACCAGCTTATAAAGATTTATCTACAAACAGGTGAATTTGATAAAGCGATGGTAATGGCTGACAAACTAGTGAATATCGCAAAATTAGAAAATAGCCCTCAACAAGTGGGTATGGCACTGCTACTTCAAAGTGAAATCCTAACCCAAAAAGATCTCTTTGAATTAAGTTCACAAAAACTGAAGCTTGCACTCATACAATTTAAAAAAATTAATGATTTAAAACGCCAAGCAGATGCCCTAAATGCACAATCCTGGATTGATCATCAGCAAGATAACTATACAGCCCTCAAAACCAGTTTATTACAATCGGCAGAGCTGGCTTTTAACGCTAAAGATATACCGCGTGAATTACACGCTCTTACATATTTATCAGTCATGGCACACAAACATAAACAACAAGAAGACAAATACTTATATTTGCAACAAGCTGAAAATAAAATGCTGCAATATGAACTACCTATTTATCACTTTGCAAAAATTCCATTTCATTACGCCATTTTTGCAAAAAATCTAGCGGATAAAGAACCTCATTATAAACAGGTTCTTGAGCATACTCTATTAACACCTAATCACTGGGTGGCACAGGACAGTAGAGAAAGTTTAGTCAAATTTTACATTGCACAAAATAGACTTGAAGAAGCACGCGCTTTAATTAAAGACCTAAAAACAGATAATGCTTACAATTCATATCTCAAAACAATTTTGGCGCAAGCACAACTTCAAACAGAGTTATTTATTACTCAAGCTCAGCGAACATTTGAACAAGCACAATTATCTGGTAATAAATATTTAAGTTTAGATATCGCTTTACTGCTATGTGACGCACCAAAAGAACAAACAAATTATGACTTTTATTCTCAATTTATTAGTGAAAATGCCACATTAAATTGGCGAAGAAGAAATGAAGAAAAATTAGTTACACTTAACCTGTAAAAAGAAAAGGTAGCTAATGCTACCTTTGAATTCTTCTAATCAGTTTTGTTTAAGTGCTAACCAATTCAACTTCCAATTATTATCTAAAGAATTAAGAATCAGCTTATTTTTTCCTTTTTTAAGATAAACTTTACCACCCTGCTGCGTTTGCCATTTATGATAACCTCCGGTTTCAATCACTTTTTGCACTTCATGCTTGTTACCATTGACCAATACAGTGAAACCTTTAGTATCTCTTGGGGATGCAACACGATAACTCAGTTCATATTCACCAGATTGCGTTACTTCAATTTGATACTCTAACTTAGCTTCATTTGAGATACCGCCAGCTCCTGTAAGATTGTACTTACCATCTATATCAGAAGTTCTAGCTACCGAAGTACCTGAAAGCTTTACAGCTGCTTCTGCTTCAATTCTTCCTGGGGTTTTCACCCAACCACCCGCTTTAGTCGATACAAAGTTACTATAATCACTTTGCAAATGTTGTCTTACAGCTACTACAGCATATTCATATTGATGCACATCTGCATTAGCATCTTTAAATGTAGAATCCATGATATTTGAAGCCAATAATTTAAATAGACTACCTACACCTGAGTTACGATAAATTCGATAGTTTCTTACATCAGACTCAGTGCTTTTATCCCAATTTAAAGTGACCATACCTTTATCTTGCTTAATAGTAAGGTTAGTAACAGGTTTCGGATATTCAGGTTTGGCATCTCGGTGTTTTTGCTCTGTTTGCTGGGCTAACAGTAGTTCGGATTTAAATTGCTTCGTCGATCTAGGCTCTGCTCCATTTTTACCATCGAGTGCAACCCTAAAACCTTCTACTCCACCAACAAAATCTTCAGGCATACTACCACGCTGTTTTAATGGAAATGTATTCCAATGCCAACTGCCGCCTCGAGTTACACGACTCTCACATTTATCATCTATATAGGCCTCTCCATTTAGAGGTGCTTTTTCATAATTAGGCAAATAACAATCAGCTAAAAACTCCACAACATTGCTTATCATATCGTGTAAACCATAAGGGTTAGGTTTATACAAACCAACGATGCTTGCGTAAGCAGAATGATCCACACAATTAGATTTACCATTCGCAAAATTCACATAGCTAGAATTTGAATCTCTTTGCAATATATTTTCACCAGTCAAATCTGCCGTATTTTCATACTTACAAATTTCTGTTTGCGCTAAATCATCTCCAAAGAAGTATTTAGTTTTAGTCCCTGCGCGAGCTGCATATTCCCATTCAGCTTCACTAGGCAAACGATATGACTTACCCGTTTCTTTTGCTAACCATTTAACATAGGCATCTGCAGCTTGCCAGCCAATACAATTTACCGGCTGAAATTCACTGGTTGTTAATTCATTATTATCCCAGCTACCAGGTGTGCCACCTACAAACCAACTATCAAGTTGATGGTAACACTCTGTTGGAGTCTGATAATTTGTAGCTGTAATAAAACGACGAAACTCTTTTACCGTTACCTCATATTTACCTAAACTAAAAGCCGGTAATACAACCTGATGAATTGGCTGTGCATCTTTCTCATCAAGGCTACCCATTTCAAAACTTCCACTTGGAATATCAACCATAATTGGTTCTATTGGTGAACCTGCAAAAGTTTGATAACTCATAGTAGATAAACACAGTGCCATTATTATTTTATTAAGATTCATTTTAGACTTCCTTTTTAAAAGATGAAGCTAGAATGAAAAAACACCATAAATAAATCTTAATAAAAATTTATAATCCATTAAAAATAGAAAAATCATAGAAAACAAAAAACACAACCAACTGATAATATATGGTTTAATTTCAAATCATAAAATAGAACTCTTAAATTTCAGATATAAAAAATGCGCCATATAGGCGCATTATTTGGTATTTAAGTAGTTAGATTTTAAATCTATAAGCTCTGTAGAGTCTGTTTTTCGGCTTGAGTTAGAAACGCAATTTCCAGTGCATTTTTTTGTGCTTTAGTCATATCAGCTTGGCTTAAACCTGCTTTAGGTGCTGCTACTTCGTATTCATAACCAATTTCAATACCACTTACACCAGGATCATCAGTATTAATTGACGCCAAAATACCATGGTCTAAAAATGTTTTAAGCGGATGTGATTGGTAACTGGCAACAGTACTGGTTTGAATATTACTAGTTAAACAAGACTCCATACCAATCTTATGCTCAGCTAAGTAATCCATTAAACGAGGGTCTTCAATCGCCTTAACACCATGGCCAATACGTTGGGCGCCTAGCTCATTAATTGCTTGCCAAATACTTTCAGCTCCTGCAGCTTCACCAGCATGAATAGTCACATTTAAGCCAGCATCTCTGACTTGATTAAAATGACTAACAAATAACTCTCCAGGGAAGCCTAACTCATTACCCGCTAAATCAACTGCAATTAAATCATCTTTACAACTTAGTATTGCATCAAGTTCTTGCTGACAGATTTCTTGACCATATGTACGAGATAAAATACCAATCAACTTTACTTTTATAGGATATTTATCACAAGCAGCTTTAATACCATCAACAACAGCTTCAACAACGCCTTGTGGGTTTAACCCTTGCGTTTGTGCCATATAATAAGGGCTGAACCTTAACTCAACATAATGAAGACCTTGGTTGTATGCATCTTCGACGTTTTCGATTGCAATACGGCGACATGCATCATAGTTACCTAACACAGCCACACCCCAATCTAGCTTTTGTAAAAAAGCCATTAAATCAGGTTCATTTTCTAAAACTTGCACGTGAGGCTTTAAAGAAGCCAAATCATTAGCTGGTAATTTAATATTGAATTGCTGACCCAATTCTAAAATTGTTTGTTGACGTACGTTACCATCAAGGTGGCGATGTATATCAAGTAATGGAATTGTTTTATCTATCATAATTGGCTCAGTCTTTTAAAAATTTTCAGGATCATACTTGAGTAATAGCTCAAAACCAAATTAACTGACTTTGAGCTGGATTAGCGAGCTAATAATTAGCTATATTTTTGATATAAAGTAAGCGCTAAAGGCACATCTTCTTGTTGATTAAAACACGCAACAGCTGCGCGCCAATGGGTTTGTTTATATGTTTCGGATTGATTAAATACCGCTTTAAATACTTTAGCAGCTAATACGTTATCTTGCTGTGCTTTTGCAATATAAGCCAAGCATAGCAGTAACTCTGGTTGTTCTGGATGTTTTTTTAAAGCTTGTTGCACTAAGTTTTGTAACTTATTGCACTGATAATTGTTAGCAGCTGCCAGTATATCTAATAGCTCTGTATAACGCTCTTTTTTAAGCATTTTAATCAAGTCAGTTTCTATATCTTTACTTTCACCTAATGCTAACAATGCTTTTAGGTATATATTGTTCGCAAGGGCTTTTAAATGCCTACTTAATAGGTTATATCGTTTTTTAACCTCTTCAATATTAATGTCACTGAAGTAAGATTTTAAAATTGCTAACCATTGATCATCATTTAATACTTTCTTTTTCTCTAGTTGTGGAAATAACCCACTTAATTCAGACCATTTATTTTGTTGTATCAACAGCTGACTATATAAGTTTAATTCAATGCTTGAACTTTTCTTATTTTTAGCCACGGGAGCCAATAATAATTGCGCTACATCAACTTGCTCTAATTCAACAAATAACTGCGCTGCATATTTTTGATCTTGCTCATCTAAATTATTAAGTAAATCTAGCGCTTGAGATTTATTGCCTTGCGCTAACGCAGCTTTTGCCGCCGTTGCCTGACTTAAACCTTGCCAGCCATTAGGCACAGATGATTTTGATAGTAATTTAGCCGCTGTTGTATGATCACCCGATAAACTTGCCCACATGCCTTGCTGCAAGTTATCTAACTTCTTTTTTTCACTTCGACTAGTAAAACGAAATTTAGTATTGCCATAGAGTGACCATAAATAAGACACTAGCTTATAAACAACAAAAATGCCTACGCCAGCCATAGCTAACATAATGCCAAAGCTGACAATCGTGCCTTCAATTGTCCAATTATTCAGTGCAATTAATACATAGCCTTTTTCACCAATCGCTAGCGGCGCTAATGCTAATACAATAACTGCAGCTAATAATACCAACCAATTTTTTGTCATAGCGACCACTCCTTCATTAACTGACTAGAAGCTAAGTTTAATTGTGGATTAAAATTAAGTGGTGTACTTTTAAGTTGATTCAATTCGTTATTTACATTTTGTACTTCGCTTGAATGAGTATCAAAAAATGACACCAATACTTTATTTGCTTGCTCTAAAGCAGCTTTATAAATAACAACTTGCTGGTTTTGCAATGCAGTTTGACTTTGCGAAATATAAAAACGTACTTGCTGGCGAATTAGGCTCTGCTCTTCTTGCGTTAATAGAGGCTCTATTTTTTCAGTTCTTTCATTAACTTTAATAAAATCATCAACCAATAAAGACCATGAATTTTTTAAGTTTGCCTGCCAATCAGAAATATCTTCAGATAAAACTTCTTGCTCTGCATTTTTTACTAAACTAGGTAGCTTCACCATATTAAGTGGTAAAACATCCACTTGATTCAACAAGCCATGTAGTTTTAAATATAAGTCCTCTACAGGTACATTACTTAAACCTTTAAGCATTTGTATATCTTCAGCTATCACAGCCCGAAGTTCACTGGTATCACTGTGTTCAGATAACAAACTATCTAGTCTTGTTAGAATGTCGACAGCACCTAAATAATCTTTTTCTACTTTAGCCTTAAATTCAGCCATGCGATGTAAGCTACGCACTTCTTGTGGATTTAAAGTGACTTTAATGTTTTTTACTTCATTCAAACTGTTTTCAAGCTGCTCAGAAATATTTTTTTCACTGGTATTTAGCGCTGTTTCAACTTGCAATTTTTGACTGGTTAATTCATTTTTTATAGCGCCCGTTAAGTTAGCACTGGTATTTTGTATTTGTGCTCTTAAAGCATTTAACGACTGCTCTAAACTTTGGTTATTCATTTGTAGTTGCTGAACTAAAGCTTGTTGCTGACTATTACTATAAAAGTTAAACGCAAAGCCACCAGCAGCGCCTAAAGCAATTAATAAAGATAAAATGGTAACTGCATTACCTTTTGGCTTTGAGCTTTGTTTATTCACCGTCTCAAGCTGTTTAACTTCTTTTTCATTGATATTTTGATCACTCATAGTGGCAGAGGCCTCCTGGATACGAGCATGAACTAAGTTATTTTTTATTTTGCTATTTTGGCTCATTATTTTTGACAAAATAGCCTCATCTGATGCGCCATTACAATTATGAATATTATCAATAGGCACATTAAATGTTTTTATATATTGTGCAGTTCTATCACTGACAACGTAAAACTGGCATGTTTGCAGCCAATCTATACCTTTTACTGTTAAATCATTAAAAATGACATCAACTGCAGCATTACTGGTTAATACTATACTGTCTATTTTTTGGTGTTGCCACTTTTGGAACCAATCACTTACCTTTCCATCCGTTTTTTCACGCAGATAAAGATTAATCGCATTTAATCTCGCACCTCTTTTATTTAAGGTTTGAGCGATTAAAGGTCTGCCGCCCTTACCTTTAGCTAATACAATGCTTTGAGAATCTACCTGCTGTAACTGCTTTAATGCTAATAAACCTTCTGAATCTTGCTGTTTTGGCACAATTGCTTTTTTATTAAACAATTCAGATATTGTTTGCGCTGTTTTATCGCCCACAGCAAAAAATGTGGTGTTTGGACTTATTTCAGGTGATAAAGCAGCTAATAATTTGACAGCATCTTGAGAAATAAAAATAAGTTTATCGGCATCAATTAGCGGGCTTAGTTGAGATGATGTGACATCTAAAGTTTGTAAATTTAGTAATGGAAATGAAAATGCCTCATAGCCTTTTTCTTCTATCGACTTTATTAAGCTTTCATTTTTATTTTCTGGGCGAGTGATGAGAAATACAGGCATTTATTATTCCTTAATGAAAAATTCCCACATTGATGAGTTTCATCATTATTGTAGGAATTTTATGAGTATCGCTCTGTGATTAATAATCACATTGATATTTTTGCAACATAGTGACTTTAATAACCATGCTCAGCAGGTTTATTATGCGTCGCGATAAACTTCAGCAAGAATTTTATCAGCGCCCCGCTCTAATAATGTATCAGCTAATTGCTCGCCTAATTGCTCAGCTTGTTTAACAGAACCAGATACTGAATCTTGTAAAATAACAGAACCATCTATTGCACCAACTAAACCTCGCAATGTTAGATCATCACCTACGATTTCTGCATATGCACCAATAGGTACCTGACAACCACCTTGAAGTTTACGGTTCATAGCTCGCTCTGCTAATACGCGCATACGTGTTTCATGATGTTCTAATGGCGCTAAAAATGCCTTTGTCGCTTCATCATCTATTCTACATTCGATACCAACCGCACCTTGACCATTCGCAGGTAAAGAAATATCAGCACCAATAAAATCACTAATACGCTCTGGCATTTCTAAACGAATTAAACCAGCAGCAGCTAAAATAATAGCATCATATTGACCGTCATCTAGCTTTGCTAAACGAGTATTTACATTACCGCGTAAATCTCTGATTTCTAAATCTGGGCGTAATGCTTTAATTTGACACTGACGACGTAAGCTAGAAGTACCTACGATTGCACCTTTTGGTAATTCATCTAATGTTTTATAAGTATTAGAAACAAACGCATCTCTTGGATCTTCGCGCTCACAAATCGTATTAAGCGCTAAACCTTCAGGGAACTCTACTGGTACATCTTTCATAGAGTGTACCGCGATATCAGCACGTCCATCTAACATAGCTTGCTCAAGCTCTTTAACAAAAAGACCTTTACCGCCTATCTTTGCAAGTGGTGTATCTAAAATTTTATCGCCCTGCGTAGACATAGGAACTAATTCAACTGTTAGTTCTGGATGAAACTTTTCAAGCTCAGCTTTTACGAATTCTGCTTGCCATAATGCAAGTGCACTTTTACGCGTCGCTATTCTTAATACTGTTTTTGTTGCAGTTGTCATAGTGTACCTTTCAATAAATCTTAAAATTAATATATATGCTTCATTGTGCGTTAAAACAGCGCAGTGATATAAACTACACTCGAGTCATTATTTAATATGAAATGACTTACTTGCTAAAATATTTTGATTTGAATTAACTAGCTCAACACGCCAGTTACCACTTTGCTTTGTCATTATCTTTTTTGACGAATATGTTCTATACCTTGTGCTGAAAATATCGAGTTCAACTTCAGCCATTAAAGTATTTTCAAAAAACCATCGATGAAAAACTGTTTGCGACTTCATGTTATTCACTTCAGTAAAAAAGAATAACTTTTCCTCTATGCTAAAAAGAGATACCTGTGCATTTAGTACATCAACCGGTTCTTTATTTACAACAGCCGTTGTTAATACAGCTCGTGTTACAAAGTCAGTATCAATTGAACCACCATGTGATATTTTTGATAAATGACTTTGCGGAATTAATGTTGATACATGCATTACCTGAGTATCTCTTAAAACTGTATCTTTAGGCTCATCTACTTTCTTAACTTCTAAAGCTTGTGTATTAATATCTTTATGTTGAACTTCTACAGCCTTTACAATTTCAGGAGCCAGCTTTTCTTCTATTTCATTTTTGTCATCTAAAATCACAACTGGTTGATCTTTTATTTGCGCCAGTTCAATGGTTTTAGCTTTTTCATGGTTATCAATCGGCACAACTTTATGAGTTACTACTCGCTCTTTTTCTTGAGAACTGATGAGAGTTTCATTTGCCGAAACTCCCGACGATAGAGCCCAAATAATACAGGCTGAAATAACGACTAGAGAAAAGCAAACTAACACAATACGGTTCCAGTGCCATTGATATTCAACTTTATCAATAGCACCAGTCCCTTTTTGTATCTTAGTTGTGATTGTTATTTTTTGACTCACAAAAAACCTTATTGAAGTTGCTCAATTAACCAATTACGAATTACCATAACTTCTTCACCACATACTTGATGCCCCATAGGGTAATCATGCCAAGTAACTTCTAAACCAGCGCTTTGCATTACATCTAGCGCTTGCTTACCAGCAAACATAGGAACTACTTCATCCTGTGAACCATGTGCCATCAATACAGTTAAATCTTTTTGTATTGCTTCATCGTTAAACTTTTGTGGTGCACACATATAAGTTGATAACGCCATAACACCTGCAAGTTTATGTTTTAATCTAGGTGCTAAATGTAATGCAATTACACCACCTTGAGAGAAACCAGCTAAAATTATTTTATTAGCTTCAATGCCTTGAGCCATTTCTTGCTCTATGATTTCTGCTACCTGTGCAGATGATTCTCTCACACCTGTTTCATCAGCGCGTTTATCTAGATCAAAAGAAACGATGTCATACCACGCTCGCATTTCCATGCCATTATTAATTGTTACAGCACGAATTGGCGCATGAGGAAAAATAAATTTAACACCGATTTCATTTGGAATTTCTAACTGTGGTACAATTGGCGCAAAACCGTCACCAGAATCACCCAAGCCATGTAACCAAATAACTGTTGCTTTATGCTGTCCTTGCGGCTCACAAATAACCGATTTTAAACTCATCTTTTATCTCTCTTTTAAATTTTTATTATTTTAATTCTGACAACCACTTAATTTCGACACCCGCCTGCTGGCTAGATACTTCAGATAGAAACTGCCAAAATTCTGCTTGGCTTCTATTATCGATCCATTGCGTGCCATTAAACTCAAAGTGATGGCCATTAAATTTAGTTGCCACCCATAACTGATGTAGAGGTGCTTGTTTATTTAGAATTATTTTACTTTTATCAGGAAAAATTATTTCTAAAATACTCGGTGCTGATTCGTAATCTAAATCAGCTTCAAAATCATCAACTTGTTCTTCAATAGTCAATAAAACTGCATCTACAAGTTCGTGATATTCATTGTCTGTCATTTTACTTCCTAATACGCTTCATATTGATAATTTTAATAAAATAAGAACATTCCTATAATCCAATGATTTATGCTCATTCGATAGGATTTTCTTTATATAAACTTAGTTTTCATGTCGAGATAAAAAAAAGCCTGCTCGACTGTCTGCATTTACAATTTTTTCTGTTACTCTGCGATTATAAAGAGTAAATACTTTGATCTAAAGAAAACTTATGCAAAGAATAAAATATAGCCATATCATACTATTTTCATGCTTATTATTTATAGGTGCTTGTGGTCAAACCGGTGACCTTTATTTACCAAAAGAAACACAAGAAAAACCTAAGGTTATAGCTGAAGAAAAAAAAGAAAATCAGCAAAACAAAGATAAACAGGACAAATAAATGGATTATTTTAATTATCGTTCACAGCACCTTTATGCTGAAGATGTAGACATAAACGATATTGCCCAGCAATTCGGAACTCCTTGTTATATTTATTCTCGTGCAACTTTTGAGCGTCACTATAATGCTTTTGTTGATGCAGCCAAAGCACATAAAAACTTAGTGTGTTATGCGGTTAAAGCAAATTCTAACATCGCAGTATTAAATATATTAGCTAAATTAGGCTCGGGTTTTGATATTGTATCTCAAGGCGAGTTAGCTCGAGTAGTTGCAGCCGGTGGTGACGTTAAAAAAGTTGTTTTTTCTGGCGTAGCTAAAACCAAAGAAGAAATTGTTTACGCTTTAGAGTTAGGCATTAAGTGTTTTAATGTTGAGTCTATCGCTGAGCTTCATAATATTTCAGCTATTGCATCTGAACTAAATGTTATTGCGCCTATTTCCATACGTGTTAATCCGGATATTGATGCAAAAACACATCCTTATATCTCAACAGGTCTTAAAGAGAATAAATTTGGTATTGATATAAACCAAGCTGTTGAAGTTTATAAAACGGCATCTCAATTACCTGGGTTATCCATTCAAGGTATAGACTTTCATATTGGTTCTCAGTTAACTGAAGTCACACCTTTTCTTGCAGCCTTAGATAAAATATTAAAATTAATTGAAGAGTTATCTCAATTAGGCATTAAGATTTCTCACTTGGATGTCGGTGGCGGTCTTGGTGTGCCTTATCAAGGTGAAGAACCACCTCACCCAAGTATTTATGTTGATAAAATTAATGAAAAACTAATCAACTTGCCTGAGTTAGAACTTATATTTGAACCTGGTCGCGCAATTGCTGCCAATTCAGGTATTTTAGTAACTAAAGTTGAATACCTAAAACAAAATCAAGATAAGCACTTTGCAATTGTTGATGCCGGTATGAACGACTTATTAAGACCTTCTCTTTACCAAGCTTGGCAAAATATTATTCCTGTTAACCTTAAGTCTGAACAAAATTCACAAACATATAATTACGATATTGTGGGCCCAGTATGCGAAACCGGAGACTTTTTAGGTAAAGATCGTGATTTAGCACTCATTCAAAATGATTTATTAGCTGTTCGCAGTGCGGGAGCATATGGATTTACAATGAGTTCAAATTACAATTCGAGACCGCGAGTGTGTGAGATCATGGTTGACGGTGATAAAGTACATGAGGTACGTAAACGCGAAACCATAGAGCAACTATATCAAGGAGAGAGCTTACTACCATGCTAATTAATTTTTCAAAAATGCACGGCTTGGGTAATGACTTTATGATGGTTGATAACATTACTCAAAACGTATTTTTATCAAAAGATCAGATCCGTAAACTTGCCGATAGAAACTTCGGTATTGGTTTTGACCAATTATTAATGGTGGAAGCACCTTATGATCCTGACCTAGATTTCCATTATCGTATTTTTAATGCTGATGGCTCTGAAGTTGCCCAATGTGGTAATGGCGCGCGATGTTTTGCCCGTTTTGTTCGCATGAAAGGTTTAACCAATAAACATAAAATCGCCGTATCTACCAAAGGCGGCAATATGACTTTATATATTGAGAAAGACGGTCAAATTAGTGTCAATATGGGCCAACCTAAATTAGAGCCTAGTAGAATTCCCTTTAAAGCAAGTAAGCGCGAAGCGACTTATATTTTCAGAGCGGAGGAACACACTATTTTCAGTGGCGCGGTTTCAATGGGTAATCCCCACTGTGTTGTAGAAGTAGATGACATAGACACTGCTGAAGTTGAATTATTAGGTCCTTTACTAGAAAACCATGAACGCTTTCCAGAAAAAGCTAACATTGGTTTTATGCAAATTTTAAGTCGTGAACATATCAAACTTAGAGTTTGGGAGCGTGGTGCAGGAGAGACCTTAGCTTGTGGTAGTGGTGCATGTGCAGCAGCTGTGATCGGTCAAGTTCAAAATAAACTAGATCCTCATGTTCAAGTTGATTTACCAGGTGGCACTTTACAAGTGCGCTGGCATGGTGAAAACCAAACAGTAAAAATGACTGGACCTGCGGAACACGTATTTGATGGCCAAATAGCGATTTAGAGAAGTATAAATATGAACACATTATCTGAGCAGCAAGTAGTAGCGTATTTAGAACAAAACACGGACTTTTTAATAAATAACCCTGACTTGCTTGATCAGTTAGATGTCATTTCTCAGCAAAGTGGTACGGTTTCCTTAGCAATCCGCCAGCAACAAATATTGAGACAAAAAAACCAAGATTTAAAACAAAATTTAGCTTCATTAATACAAACAGCTAAAGCAAATGAATCTATTTTTAAAACTTTCAGTGCATGTCAGCGTGATTTAATGCTTATAAACGACTTTAATGCACTAAAGGAGCAGTTAAACGCAACTATAAGCAAAGCGTTAAATGTTAAAGAGTCTAGATTATTGCGTTATAAACCTGAACTTAAAACTGTCATTGAGCATAGGTTACAAGACTCAACGCATTATTTAGGAAGAACAAGCCAAGATGAAGTTGCGTTGTTATTTAATGAAAGCTGCCAATCAATCGCATTGTACTTAATAGGTGAAATCGATAACCCACTAGGCTTATTAGCTTTTTCGAGTGATGACCCTCTGCACTTCACACCATCACATGACAACATTTTCATCGATGAATTTATTCACGCCTTAAAAATTAAACTCATTGAACTGAACTAGTGGAAGCCAGCCAATCAACTCCAATTCCTGCGCAATGGCTAAACCCCATTGATGCTTTTATTCAATATTTAAAAATTGAAAAAAATTACTCCGAACATACGTTATTGCAATATCAAACTCAGCTAAAACAAGCCGCTGAGTTTTTACAACATCAAGCTGAAAACTGGCTAAAAGTGCAGCCTGAGCATATTCGCAGCTTTAGTATGCAACTAAAAGCAAAACGCCTGAGTAGTAGAACGATTAATTTAAAGCTCTCATGTATACGCAGTTTATATAAATACCTGCAAGCACTAAAAATACAACGCGCAGCCAAAAAAAAACAATCAGTAACACCACTTAACAATCCAGCTGAAGCGATTAAAGGCCCTAAGTTCGAAAAACCTTTACCAAAAAATCTCGATGTAGATCAAATGAATCAACTGCTAGAAATTCCGCCTGAAGATAGTTTAGCGATTAGAGATAAAGCGATGATGGAATTAATGTATTCATCAGGGTTACGGATCAGTGAGTTAGTTAATGCGAATTTAAAAGACATCAAATATAAACAAGCTGAAATTCGCGTATTAGGTAAAGGTAATAAAGAACGTGTTATTCCTGTCGGTAGCAAAGCATTAAGTGCATTAAATGATTGGTTAAAGTGTCGTGGAGAATTTTCAAAACCTGATGAAATAGCACTATTTTTAAGTAAGCGTAAAAATAGAATATCTGTTCGACAAGTACGTGAAAGAATGAAGCAATGGGGAATTAAACAAGGTATTTCCGCCGCTATTCATCCTCATAAATTACGCCATTCATTTGCTTCTCATATATTAGAATCAAGTAGTGATTTACGGGCAGTTCAAGAACTATTAGGTCACAGCAGTCTATCTGCTACTCAAGTATATACCCACCTTGATTTTCAACATTTAGCACGGGTTTATGACAAAAGCCACCCAAGAGCTAAAAAGCTTGATAGTAAAAAATAAGAGAGTTACATGAAAATTTATAGAAAACTAAATGACATAAAAGTATTAAGCTTTGATTTAGACGATACACTTTACAATAACAAACCTATAATCAAAGCAGCACTTGATGCACAGTTTAATTACATAAAACAAATCCCAACTATTGGCGATAAATGGCTAGAGCAAGGCGCTGACTTTTGGGAAGAATGCAGACTAGCCGCACAAAATAATATGCCAGGTATTGAGCAAAATGTGACTTTATTACGCCAACACGCTCTAACCTATGCATTTAAGTTTTTAGGCCTTAACGACCAAGAAAGTGAATGTCATAGTAAAGCGGCATACCAAGCATTTATTACTGCCAGAAGCCAAGTTGTTGTTGAACCAGAAGTATTAGCTTTACTTAAAAACTTAAGTCAAAAATATACTTTAATAGCAATTACCAATGGCAATGTTGATATCAGTAAGTTCTGCTTAAAAGACTCTTTTGAATTTTTACTCATGGCTGGATTTGATGGCGCACAAAAACCAGCAGCCGATATGTTTGAACTCGCTGCAAATAAACTCAATATAAAACTAAAAAATATTTTACATATTGGCGATAACTTAGATTCAGATATTCAAGGCGCGAATAATAATGGTTGCATGTCTTGCTGGTTGAATAAAGATCCCATAAAAACAAGCTATAAGGGCTTAGCAGATATAGAGATCAGTAATATTCTTCAGCTAGAAATGCTACTTTAATTAATACCTGTTTATAAAAACAGTATTCTATTTGAACTGCCTAATGCTCCTGTTGTATCATAGCAGCAATTATTAATGCCACCTCGTGGCTCAATAGAATTGCAAAGCAAATCTATTAAATGACAACTTTGGTGGCACTAATGGACGTATCTGAATTACTTGATGGCTTAAACGATAAACAACGAGATGCCGTAGCAGCACCTTTGCAAAACATGCTGGTATTAGCCGGTGCTGGCTCAGGTAAAACCCGAGTTTTAGTACACCGTATCGCTTGGTTAATGCAAGTTGAAAACGCATCTCCATACAGTATTTTTGCAGTAACTTTTACCAATAAAGCCGCTAAAGAAATGCGTGGGCGTGTAGAAGAAACTATAAAAAGCTCAATTGGTGGTATGTGGATAGGTACTTTCCACGGCTTATCACATCGTATTTTACGCGCCCATCATAGCGAAGCAAATCTGCCAGAGTCATTTCAAATAATAGACTCAGATGATCAAATAAGAATGATACGTAGATTGCTAAAAGCCTTAAATATTGATGATAAAAAATGGCCAGCTAAGCAAGTTACTTGGTACATCGGTGCTAAAAAAGACGAAGGTTTAAGACCTAAAGATATCAAAGCTTATGATCCTAATGAGCAAATGCTACTAAGAATTTATACCGCTTATCAAGAAGCCTGTGATCGTGCTGGTTTAGTAGATTTTGCTGAGATTCTTTTACGTTGTTATGAAGTATTAAATAATAACCCAAGTTTATTACGCCATTACCAAGACCGATTCCCACATATTTTAGTAGACGAATTCCAAGATACTAATACCGTACAATACGCATGGTTAAAACTGCTTGCCGGTAAACAAAATCATGTAATGACGGTAGGCGATGATGATCAATCTATTTACGGTTGGCGTGGTGCTAAAATTGAAAATATTCGCCGTTTTTTACAAGATTTTAGCGCTGAAACCATAAGATTAGAACAAAACTACCGTTCAACCGCGACCATTTTAAAAGCAGCAAATACCTTAATCGCCAACAACTCAGAGCGTATGGGTAAAGACCTATGGACTGAAGATAACGAAGGCGAATTAATCTCTATTTATGCAGCTTTTAATGAGCTAGATGAAGCGCGATTTATTGTTAGCAAAATAAGTGAATGGAAAAGCAAAGGCAAAGATTTAACTGATACCGCTATTTTATACCGAAGTAATGCACAGTCTCGTATTTTAGAAGAAGCGATGCTGCAAGAAGGTTTAAAATACCGTATTTATGGTGGTATGCGATTTTTCGAACGTCAAGAAATCAAAGATGCACTGTCTTATTTACGCTTGATCAATAACCGTCAAGATGATGCCGCATTTGAACGTATCATTAATACACCAACTCGTGGTATCGGCAATAAAAGTATCGGTTTAAT
This sequence comes from Pseudoalteromonas sp. C2R02, assembly GCF_018860845.1. NCBI lineage: Bacteria > Pseudomonadati > Pseudomonadota > Gammaproteobacteria > Alteromonadales > Pseudoalteromonadaceae > Pseudoalteromonas > Pseudoalteromonas sp. C2R02. The sequence goes on from NZ_JAHKQC010000046.1 coordinate 29,353, forward strand.
TCGTGATTGTGCACGAGCTGAATCACTACCTTTATGGTATGCAGCGCAAAGCTTGATTGATCAAAAGCAACTTACTGGTCGCGCAGCTAATGCTGTAGGTAGTTTTATCGCCTTGATCAGTCATATAGAAGAACAAATCCAAAACTCAGAACTTGCTGAGCAAGCTAAATTTGCAATTAATCATTCAGGCTTAATGGCAATGTATCAAGCTGAAAAAGGCGAAAAAGCACGTGCACGTGTAGAAAACTTAGAAGAACTCATTAATGCCTGCTCACAGTTTGAAATGCCTGAAGATGAAGAGTTCTCATCACCACTTTCTGGTTTCTTATCACACACAGCATTAGAGTCAGGTGAAGGACAAGCTGATGAGCATGATGATGCTGTGCAAATGATGACATTACATTCAGCAAAAGGGCTAGAATTTCCATTAGTATTTATGGCGGGTGTTGAAGAAGGCATGTTCCCATCACAGCAAAGTCATGATGATTCTGAGCGTTTAGAAGAAGAACGCCGCTTATGTTATGTTGGCATTACAAGGGCAATGCAAAAACTTTATATAAGTCATGCCGAAAGCCGTCGTTTATATGGCCAAGAAAAATATCATTCGCCATCACGTTTTTTACGCGAAATCCCTGATGACTGCATTGAAGAAGTTCGCATAAAAACACAAGTGATCAAACCTCAGGCAAGTAACCGCTTTAGCAATACTGTAACCAGTGCTGCATTTGAAGAAACAGGGTTTAAGCTAGGTCAAAGAGTGATGCACAAAAAATTTGGTGAAGGCACCGTTCTTAACTACGAAGGTTCCGGGCCTCAAGCGAGAGTTCAGGTAAACTTCTTAGATGTTGGCAGTAAATGGTTAGTGACTTCATACGCTAAGTTACAGGCTTTATAATGAACTCAGCAACAATATTGCCAATGAATGTCACCGCATATTTAGAAACTTTAAATAACAATAGGCATAGGCAGTTATTGTTGCTTACAGGTTCTCAAGATTGGACCACGCTTCAAGCAAATAGACTGATAGAACAACTACAAGGTCAAAGCTGTGTTATAAGTCGAAATAAAGATTTATTAGATGCTAATTGGCCCGAACATAACCACCAAATTTTAGGCCAAGAATATCAAGTCGCCCTTTATGATGGTTATCAAGGGATCTCACCTGATAAGTTAGCAGCCCTTGCAGGTACCATCACTGCAGGTGGCGTTTTAATTTTAATACAACCAGAATTAAAACAGCTTAATAGTTTTATAGATCCTGAGTTTCAAACTTTTCAATCCGCCGAAATAAAATCAAATCTAGTTAGTTATTTTAATCAAAGATTCAGCAAGCAACTTGATAATCAACTTTGTATTAAATTGGACCAAAAAAATGGTTGGCAATTACCTAAAATAGAATTAGCCCCAGAACAACCTAATCTTTCTAAACAACTAACTTGTATTAAAGCTATCACTAAAACAAGTTTAGGTAGAGCAAATAGACCTTTATTAATAACAGCTGACAGAGGAAGAGGTAAATCATCTGCTTTAGGCTTAGCGGCTGCCGCATTAATTAAAGATAATAAGAAAGTCATTATAAGCGCGACACAACGCAGGTCTGTAGAGTCTGCATTTAAACACTTAGCATTAGCCACAGAACAAAACTATAAAACTAGTGACAATACTTTAGCCAATTTAAGTTTTATTGCGCCAGATAAATTAATTAATGAAGCCCATCAAGCCGATGTAGTTTTTGTTGATGAAGCCGCAGCTTTACCTGTGCCTATATTACAAAAAATATTAAAACTTTACCCAAGAGTTGTATTTGCAACAACCATATATGGATATGAAGGCACAGGGCGCGGATTTACATTAAGATTTATTCCATATTTAAATAAACACTATAAAAATTGGCAAAATACTTTTTTAAATACACCAATAAGGTTTGCTCTAAACGACCCTTTAGAAAATACAATCAATCAGCTACTGTGCTTGCAAGCTGACTGCTCTGTTGACTTACCCGAGCAGTTTGAAAATATTCAGATAAAAGAGATCAACCAAAAAGAACTATCTCAGAATGAAACCTTATTAAATCAAGTTTTTGGTTTGCTCGTATTAGCCCATTACCAAACGACAGTAAACGATTTACGCCAAATGCTTGATGGTAATCAAATAAAAATTTTTATTTCTCTAAAAGAAGATATCATCATAGCAGCTGCGTTAGTTGCTATTGAAGGCCAACTATCAAAACAATTGAGTGCTGAAATACTAAACGGAACACGTAGACCTAAAGGTCATTTACTAGCGCAATCTATCGCTCAACTAGACAACTCAGATTATTTTTTAAAAAATAAAGTTGCTCGTATTATACGCATAGCAGTTCACCCAGAATTAACTCGAAATAATTTTGGTAGTCAATTACTCCAACATATTGAATCAAGCCTTAGCACACAAGTAAAAGCGATTGGAGCTAGTTTTGGAGGTTATGCTTCATTACTAAGCTTTTGGCAAAATTTAAATTACAGAATAATAAAAGTTGGTTTCAAGAAAGATAAAGTAAGCGGCGAACATGCATGTTTGGTTTTAAAGTCGTTAAACTCTACTTGCCAAATTCCAATCCAAGAACTAAAGCAACAACTCAGCCATCAGTTACCTCTTTATTTAATACATAGTTTTAATACGCTTAACGCGGCTCTTGTTGTAGAGCTGTTAAAATATTTATTCCCAAGCAATATTGTAAGCCTTGAGCATGATTTAGCTGATATTAAACGCTATTTAGGAGCCCAGCATAGTCTGGAACAAGTCATACCTAATTTATGGCGTGTCATATGGCAAAACATACCACTAATTGTTATGTGTAATCCATTTGCACAAGAGTTGATTATTAGACTAATATTACAAAATCAAAGCATCGAAGTTATACAAAAAGAAATGTTGATCAAAGGTAAAAAACAACTTTCGTCAGATATTAAAACCGCAATCTCTGAATTTATTAGCTTATTAAAATAAAGGTAAATCAATTATAAAAAAAATTTTATTTATTACCCTTTTCTTATTATGTAAAAATGCAATATCAGAAACAGGTGTAAACGATAAAGAAATATTACTTGGCATGTCTAATGTGACTCTAGGACCAAGTGCTGAACTTGGGTTACAGATTTACCAAGGTTCCAATGTTTATTTTTCTAAAATAAATAAGCAAGGGGGTATAAATAATCGAAAAGTTAAAATCATCGCTTTAAATGATGGTTATGAACCTCTCAATACAATAAAGAATACAAAAAAGTTTATTCTACAAGATAAAGTTTTTGCTTTATTTGGTTATGTAGGCACTCCAACATCATTTTCGATCTTACCTTTAATTGAAAAATCTGATGTCCCTTATTTAATGCCTTTCACAGGAGCTGAATTTTTAAGAAATCATAAAAATGTTTATAATTATCGTCCTAGCTATTACGATGAAGCATCTGAGCAAATTAACTATTTAGTTAATAAAAAGAGAATCAAAAAAATTGGTTTATTAATCCAAGCTGATGAATTTGGTTTATCTGTCGAGCAAGGCCTATTAAAAGCATTATCCGATCATAACTTAAAACCAATAGTGACTACCCGATTTCAAAGAAACACTAAAGATATAGAAAAAGCATTATATAAGCTTAAAAACAAAGATGTAGAAGCTGTTGCTTTAGTTGGTACTTATAAACCACTCTCAAACTTGATAAATTTGGCAAATGAACAAGAATTTAAACCATACTTTACCAGTGTTTCTTTTGTTTCAAGCTCAACATTGTTTAATAACATACATAAAAAAACAAAAATACTCGTAACTGAAGTTTTACCTAATCCTACAAAGTGCGCACTGAAGATTTGTAAACAATTTAATTTAGATATGAAAGTAGCCGGTTATAAGGAAACAAGCCAAATTCAATTTGAAGGTTATCTTAATGCCTATATATTTCATACTGCTGTCAATAAGTGCAAAGCAGATTTAACAAGAAGTTGTTTGCTTAAGTCACTTAGAACAATAGATTTAAGTTTATTAGGCTTTGAAAAAAGAAAAACATCTAATCCCCTAAAAACAATCTATTTTTCTTTTCAATAACCCTGCAAATTTATTAACCTGCGCTATGCTTTAAATTCATCAGGCGGAAAATAATAATAGCAGGGGAAGCAATGGACTTTATAAACTTTAAAGTTGGCTCAAAAACTATCTCTCTTAAAATCCTAGATATTCTTGTAACTGAAAGATTTGAAGATGATCTAACAGAATTACCAAATAAAAATAAAAGCTTTATTGGCATAAAAGATTATATGGGAACACCCACACCTGTATTTGATTTAGGACTTATTTTAAATGGCGAGTCAACCTATACAACAAATGCAGAATTAGCAGAATTACTACAAACTAGAGAAAAAGAGCATATAGAATGGATACAATCGCTGGAAAATAGTTTAGTAAACAATGTACCTTTCGATGGTGCAAGAGATCCCCATAAATGTGCATTTGGACAATGGCATGATAAATTTAAAACTGATGATGAAGATCTTCAACTAATTCTCGAAAGATTTTCAGAACCCCATAATAGAATTCATCAGCTTGCAGATGAATTATTAAGCAAAGTTCAACAAGGGCATAAAGAAGAAGCCCTAGAAATTTTTGAGCAAGAAAAACGTACTACATATACATTTCTACTAAGGCTATTTGAATCAGCAAAAGAACAAGTCATGCTAGATTACAAACCCATTATAATATTTACAACAACTGATGGCGTTCACCCTCATATAGGATTGTTAGTCGATAAAGTAGGGCAAAGTGTCAATGTTAATAAAGAAGATATTAAGCCGTTAGAAAAGCTTACAAGCGTTGGATTTGATATCGATCCACAAACAAGAAACATGATGAGAGGCCTAATAAAAATGGAGCAAATTCATAGCGTAATAATAGACCCATCAGCAATTTTCTTAGAAAAATCTGAAAGACCTGAGCCTGAAGTAGTAGATTAAAGTAGTATGATCCATAAGCGAGCATTCCCTGTTACTGTCTAATGCTTGATTATATAAATTCTATAAAAATAAAAACCGATACATTTCTGTATCGGGTTCTTCTTGTGATTATGAGAATGCAGCCTGATGTAATCGCGAGTTAATCTTAATAATATTAAACTCAGAAACGTAAAAAGCCCAACTCATTGAGTTGGGCTTTTTACTGAACTTATGTAAGCGAGCCTGGCTATATTTGCTTGCTATAATTTCTAAATCCCACAAAACAAAAAAGCCGATACATTT
>NZ_JAHKQC010000049.1:0-8938 GCF_018860845.1 Pseudoalteromonas sp. C2R02
AATTTATTTTTTAACTTTAAATCTGATTCAAACTTTTCGGAGATAAATCTCCTTCCTACATCAGTCGATGTCGCTACATCGCTTTAAGAATGTTACTTGCCGTCTGTGTCGGTGGAGGCGCAGTATAGGCATTTTTGAAATCTGCGCAAGTGTTTTTATTAAGTTATTTGAATTAATTATCTATACCTAATTTCACACACTTTAAATACAGGTTACTCACTTTATCCTGTGGATAAAATGAAAAATGCCAGCTAATAGCTGGCATTTTAAATTCTAATTAGAATAGTTAAGCTTATTTATTTCCAGCTTTTCATTTTATGGCCTTTAACAGCATAAAATAAGATGAATAAATAACATGGGAACATCACCATATACCCACCTTGTTGACCTAAATCAGTTGCACCACTTGTTAGCCCCCAGAATAAAGGACCAAATGCGCCACCTGATATACCCATAACTAATAATGCTGAACCCGTACTTGTTAATTTACCTAAACCAGATAATGCTAGCGGGAATACAGCAGGCCATACAATTGCGTTTGCTAAACCTAAACATGCTATTAATACTAAAGTATCTGGTAATGCCATAATACCTAATGGCGCAAGCACTGCATTTGAAATTGCATATGAAGTATTATCGCCAAGAACAATACCAGCAGTTAAAACCAAGCCTAATATTGCTGAAACCATTAAAGCTTTTTCTTGTGAAATAAATCTAGGAATTAAGAAGATACCCAGTATATAACCTAACACCATACAAGCCATAGTGAATGAAGTCATAATACCGTAATTTTCGATTCCTAAAGACAAGGCGAATGCACCAATCGTATCACCAGCAATTACTTCCGCTGCTACATAGAAGAATAATGCTAATACACCTAGAGCAAGACTTGGATGTGATAAAGTTTCTTTAACTAGACCTTGCTCACCTGATTCATCAGACTCTTCTTCTTTTTCTAACTCAGGTAATGGCGCCTTGGTAACGGCAAAGCCTAAAACACCAATAAAGATTGCCATACCTAAGTAAGGTAAAATCAAACTATTAGCCATTTCATCAATTTTAATTTGAGTCAGTTCAGTACCTACTGTATCTGTAAAATTACTCATGATTAATGCTGTGAATACGATTGGTGCAACAACACCTGCACCTTTATTCATAATGCCCATAATAGAGATACGTGCAGCAGCTGACTCTTCAGGCCCAATACGTACAACATATGGATTAACCGCCGTTTGCAATAACGTTTGCCCTGCACCCATGACTAACTGCGCTAATAAAAATAATGGAAAGTACTGAGTTTTAGCTGCCGGAATAAATAATAAACCAGCAATCATCATTACACCCATGCCTAATGCCATACCGTTTTTATAACCGACTTTACGGATCACAGCTGCAGAAGGTATCGCAGTAAAAGTTACCGCTATATAAAATGAAAATAAAATTAATGATGCTTGAAATGGTGTTAGTTGAAGAATTTGTTTTAGGTAAGGCATCAATGAACCATTGAGCCAAGTTGCAAACCCTAATATAAAAAATAATGTTGCAACGATTGCCATGGGCACAAAGTTACTTTTAGATCGATTCTCAATATTCACACTGGCTTCCATAAGACTTCTTCTTGTTGAAATTAAGTGTAATACAAGTTCCCCCTGAACTTTATATTTCACTTAATTTAGTTATAGTTAATTTTATGTTTCACGCCAAATAGTCGAAATAATCACAGGTCTAACCAGGTTATCTAACTAGTCATTAACAAAAATGACAGCGCTATCATAAAACTTTACGACAATTTAACGGCTATTGCCAGAGGCATTTACTAAAAACTTAAAAACAAAAAAGGACCAAATGGTCCTTTTTTTAATCTAAATACAATAACGATTTAATTTACTTGAGTAATTCTGCTCTTAGAATTTTCATTTAAATAGCTACGTAATTTCACTTTTTGATCTTTTGTAACCTTAATTGGTGCTAAATATGGTTGCCAGTTACTACCATTATCTAAACTAACCTCTATTTTAAGGTAAGGAACAGATGAATTAGCCTTGAGTTTACCATTTTCAATCACCCCTCCTGGTACAGGTAAATATGGTGATACACCTGAAAGTAGCATTTTATTTAGTTCCTTTTTCCCTAAAGCAGCTGAAAATTTAAGCCAATCTTGTTGTCGTTTTGCATTACTTGGATTATCACCTTCCCAAGGTGCTTTATGCCAAGCACGTTCTGCAACGGCTAATACTCGTGGGAATAACATTTTCAAAACCTGATCTTCAGTTCGAATAGATTCTGACCAAACCTGTCCTTGCATGCCTAAAATATTTTCTGGCTTTTCAAGTTTTGGTAATGAGCGACCCACTAAAGCCTCTAGGTTATCTATTACTTTACCTGAACGCGTAAAATCTGCATTGGCATAGACATTATCAGGCATATATCCAAATGTTTTTTCTGTACTGGTATATCTACCAGCCCAGTAATAACCACGCTCTTCAGGATGAGCTTCATATGGATGGTCAAAATATAAGTGTGTGCCATGTGACAATACAACTTGATAATCGTTATTTGCTAAACGATATGCTCTGTCTGCAACGCCCCATTCCCAAATATTATCCCAAACATTCGCGGTAAACACTTCATTTGGTAGTTCTTTACGATTAAAGGTATTTAATGTGTCATACATTAAACCATCTTCCCAAGCACCAGGAGAAATCCCTCTTGCATTAAGGAGTTCTGCGACACGTTTTGTAAAGTAAGGCTTCAAATCAGCTACGCCAGAAACACCATTTCCTGGTTTATCAAATAATGCCTGACATACAGGAGAGCCAGTCCAAGAGCCTTTACCTACTTCATCACCACCAAAGTGCAGATTGGTTAAACGTACACCTGCTTCCCTGTACATTTGCTGTAATTCATAAGTAACTTTATCGATAAATTGATAACTTGAATCCATACAAACATTTACTGAATTGTCTTTATAGTTCTGAACTGTATTATAAAATGAAGTATCTGCTGGATCGCTTAACAAATAAGCTTTAGCTTGCAGGTTTTGAATAGTCTTAACTTCAGTATCGGTTTTTAAAACCCCAGCTTGATTAAGTAATTGCCCTACACTTTGTTTTTTATCTTTAGCGATAAGCTTATTGTAACGCGCTTCCATTGATTTTATGGCAGCTCTTGCGTGACCCGGTGATTCAACCTCTGGAATAATTTGAATGTGACGAGCAGCAGCAAACTTTAACAACTCAACAAAGTCAGCTCTTGTCATAAAACCATTGCCTGAGCCAGATTTAAATGGACCAGTACCTAATTGTGTTAATAAACATGTTTGCTCTTTTAAATCAAAACAACGATGTGCGCCTATTTCCGTTAATTCAGGTAAGTCAGGGATCTCCAAGCGCCAACCTTCATCATCTGAAAAATGCCAATGCAATTTATTTAATTTATAGCGCCCCATTTGCTCAACAAGTTTGAACATAGCCTCTTTGCCATGATAGTTTCTTGCATTATCATAATGCATACCACGCCATTCATATCTTGGGCTATCCGCTATTTCAACTCTAGGTAGAGTCACTTCTTTTTTACTATCGGCAGGGGCCAACGCAAGCAAGGTTTGCATACCATAAAACACACCGGCATTATCGCTACCGATAATTTCAATTTTATTATCATCAACTTCCAATTGATAACTTGCAGCTTTACCTTTATTGACCGAGTCATCAATTACAATATTGATTAATGGCTGTTTTGAAGTTGGAATATGATTAGGTTCTGCTTGCAATTCTAATTTGTAGTATTTTTTTAAATCAGCTAAAAATACTTTAATTTCAGATGTTGCACCACCGCTATAACGTATTTGCCAGTTATCATTTAATACTGTTTCACCACGATTAAAATCAACATCTTGTGGCATTGGGATCACACGTTTTAACGCATCTGATTCTGATATGTCATTTTTAGCCACTTTAGTGTTATGGATATAACGATTTTCTGCATTTGCAATCTGAGTTAAATCCATTTCTGGTGAATTAAACTTTTTAATTTGGTTTTCACGAACTATGGGTTTAACAAATTGGCTAAAATCTTCAGTATCTGTATTTGAAAAAATCACTGGCGCGCCATTATTGGCAACCATAAATGCACGAGGCATAAAGTCAGAATAAGCAGCTATCCAAGCTGCACCTTTAAATGTTAACTCTAAAGTGCTGCCAGATTTTAAACCTTTAAAATCGGAAGTCGGCACTAAACGGTGTAAATCACCATTAACATGCTCAAACTTCAGACCTTTATCTACTTGTTCAGCTATTTTTCTAATTGAATGAAAGTATACTTGCCAGTCACTAATACCTGCAGGTAAGTCGACATCTGACTTATTATCAAAATTTAAGTTACCTTCAAAGCTATTTGATGCGTATTTAAAGTTATCACTGACGCCAAACTTTAACTGCGTTTTTTGAGTGAACTTTTCTACTGAATCTTGTGAAACACCTGCAATTGCGAACATTGGTATTGAACATATTAAACTCGCACTAATACCACAAAGCATGCTCTTATTGAACCGCATCAAAAATCTCCTTTATTCGTTTTAGATATCAATATTAATTTAGTTATTAGACTTTAATACTGAATAACTCAAATTATTTCTAACAAATCATATGAACTCATTGAAAATATATACTATGGAAATTAAAAATGACAGCGTTATCATTTTTAATTTCCATAGTCTTATTTATCTAATTAAACATTCAACTCAGCCTTTTAGGCAAAGAATTTAGAAAATACTTCAGGGTTTACGACGCTAATTTACTATTATTACTAAATATGATTTAGCTTTAATAGTTTCTCAACAATCACTTTATTTGCCTCAGGGAATTCATATTTATTTAAATCTTGAATTTCAACCCAACAAGACTCCTGTCCTTCATGGCCAACAGCTTCGCCTTTAAAGTTCTCAACTAAGTGGATATCTAAATAAACTGATTTATCAGGATAATCATGATGAATTTGATGAAAAGCCTCACTCGATACGACTTCGATATTAATTTCTTCTTTTAGTTCTCGTGCTAAAGCTTGTGTTACAGTTTCTCCAACTTCCACTTTACCACCTGGAAATTCCCACTTATTACCTTGATGCTGCTTTGCGGAACGTTTACATATAAATATTTGTGATTGTTGCTTAATGATGCCCACGGCTACATGTACAATTTTTTGAGTCATTTTATAATCTTTTATATTAGGAACTGTTAATCAATAAGTACAAAAAAAGCGACCTAAGTCGCTTTTTACACCAGTATCATTTTACATTATGACAATTTACCATGACACTGTTTATATTTTTTACCTGAGCCACACGGACAAGGATCATTACGACCCACTTTTGGTGCTGTGCGTGTCATAGTTGCAGCTTCTGGCGCTTCTCCACCAACATGCTCAGCTTCTTGATGTTGATATTGGTGTTCAGTACTTTCAGATGCACGATGTTGCGCTTCAACAGTTTCTACATCTTCTTCAGCACGCACTTGTACTTTACTTAAAATACCCACAACATCTACTTTTAAGTTTTCTAACATTTCTGTAAATAACTCAAAAGACTCTCGTTTGTATTCTTGCTTAGGATTCTTTTGCGCGTAACCACGTAAATGAATACCTTGACGTAAATGATCCATCGCAGCTAAGTGATCTTTCCAATGCTGATCTAAGCTTTGAAGCATAATGGCTTTTTCAAATTGACGTAATACAGACTCGCCAACCATTTCTTCTTTTTGCTTATAAGATTCAGAAACTGATTCTTCGATACGCTCTCTTAAAGTTTCTTCGAATAACTTATTATCTTCATCTAACCAAGTTTGAATTGGTAATTCAATTAAGAATTCAGCCTGAAGACGCTCTTCAAGTCCTTTTATATCCCACATTTCAGCAAGTGATTGTGGTGGGATAAATTGGTCAATTGTTGCATTCAATACATCGCCACGGATTGCATTGATAGTTTCTGAAATATCGCCTTCTTCCAATAATTCGTTACGCTGAGCATAAACAACATTACGTTGATCATTAGCAACATCATCAAACTCTAATAACTGCTTACGAATATCGAAGTTACGTGCTTCAACTTTACGCTGTGCATTTTCAATCGCTCGGCTTACCCAAGGGTGCTCAATTGCCTCGCCTTTTTCCATACCAAGCTTACGCATCATGTTAGTCATGCGCTCACCAGCAAAGATACGCATTAACGCATCGTCCATTGAAAGATAGAAACGACTTGAACCCGCATCACCTTGACGACCTGCACGACCACGTAATTGGTTATCGATACGGCGAGATTCATGACGTTCAGTTGAGATAATATGTAAACCACCAGCAGCGATTACTTCATCATGCGTTACTTGCCAATCAGCTTTTATTTTTGCAACTTGCTCTTCACTCGGTGAATCTAACTTAGCAACTTGTGCCTGCCAGTTACCACCTAATACGATATCCGTACCACGACCAGCCATATTTGTTGCGATTGTTACTTTGCCAGGTAAACCCGCATCTGCAACGATGTCAGCTTCTTGAGCATGGAATTTAGCATTTAATACGCTGTGTTGAATTTTTTCTTTCTTTAAGAACTGAGATAAATACTCTGAACTTTCGATAGAAATTGTACCAACTAATACAGGTTGGCCACGCTTTTGACAATCAAGGACGTCAACTAGAATCGCGTCGTATTTCTCTTCTTGCGTTAAATAAACTAAATCAGCACGATCATCACGTACCATAGGTTTATTTGTAGGCGTAACTACTGTATCTAGTCCGTAAATTTGTTGGAATTCGAATGCTTCAGTATCAGCTGTACCTGTCATACCGGCAAGCGTTTCGTATATTCTGAAGTAATTCTGGAAAGTGATTGATGCTAAAGTTTGGTTTTCATTTTGAATGTTAACCCCTTCTTTAGCTTCTACAGCTTGATGTAACCCTTCAGACCAACGACGACCTTCCATCGTACGACCGGTATGTTCATCAACAATAATTACTTCATTATCTTTTACAACGTAATCAACATCTTTTTGATACAGTTTATTTGCGCGTAAACCAGCATAGATATGACTTAACAACGTAATATTACCAGCTGAGTAAAGTGAATCACCTTCTTCAATCAAACCATGGTTTTGTAAAAGCTCTTCAACTTTAACTTGACCACGTTCTGTTAAATGAATTTGTTTACCTTTTTCATCTATCGTGTAATCACCATCGCCTTCAACACCTTCTTCATCTTCTTTTTCTTGTTGAACAAGCTCAGGGATCAATAAGTTAATTTTAGCGTAAAGCTCAGAACTATCTTCAGCAGGGCCAGAGATAATTAGCGGTGTTCTTGCTTCATCAATTAAAATTGAATCTACTTCATCTATTAATGCATAGTTTAATGGACGTTGTGCACGTTCTTCTGGAGAAAACGCCATATTGTCACGTAGGTAATCAAAACCAAACTCGTTATTTGTACCGTAAGTGATATCAGCTTGATAAGCTGCTTGTTTATCTTGTGGCGCTAAACCCGCAATATTACAGCCAACACTTAAACCTAAAAATTCAAATAATGGACGGTTTGTCTCAGAGTCACGCTGAGCTAGGTAGTCATTCACCGTAATAACATGAACACCCTTACCTGATAAACCATTTAAGTAAGCTGGTAATGTTGCAGTTAAAGTTTTACCTTCACCTGTACGCATTTCAGCAATACGACCTTGATGTAAGATCATCCCGCCTATCATTTGCACATCAAAGTGACGCATATTAAATACACGTTTTGATGCTTCACGTACTGTTGCAAATGCTTCAGACAAAATATCGTCAAGCGTTTCACCTGCTTCTAAACGCTTGCGAAATTCAGCTGTTTTCGCTTGTAATTCTTCGTCAGTTAATGCTTCAAACTTTTCTTCGTATTGATTGATTACTGCGACCGTTTTTTTTAAGTTTTTAATGGTGCGATCATTGCGACTACCAAAAAGCTTGGTAAATATTTTAGATATCATGATAAAACCGTTACTACCCTTTGATTTCAATTAATTGACGAACTGTTAACTATATGGAGATACAATAACCTAATTTCAAGTAGGTAATTTTTATACGCCAAACTTATATTGAGGGTATAATAAAAGTAATCGCACGCTAATACTAATGTTATTTATGGCAAAAGACAGATACGCACCAAAAACACTTGATGATTTAATGGCAGGCATGTCAAACAAGCTCTCTTCTTATGCCGGTAAAAGCCAAAAACTCGCTCATTTTCAAGCTTTATTTGAGCAATCAATCAGTGCGCCTATGGCTAAAAAATGTCGTGTAAGTAATTATCGTGATGCCATTATGGTAATAGAAACCGACTCTGCAGCCGTTGCTATGCGCCTAAACTATATGAAAATGTCTATTTTATCGGACCTACGTAAAAATGGTTTACCGGAACTGTCACAAATCAAAGTGCAGACTAATCCACAAGCCTTTACAAATAGAACGACACCTTCGAGTCAAAAAGAAAAAAATTCTCAAAAAAAAGATTTAGTATTAAGCGAAGATACCGCAAATTCATTATTAGAAGTTGCAAAAAGCGCCCCGCCTTCTCTCAGAGAAAAATTAGAGAGATTGGCAAAACATAGTAAAAAGTAATTCAAGCATAGAAAATTTACACACATTATTCATTATATAAAAAATACGGGACTTATCGACAATTGCTCCTGCATTGCTCTACTACTTACAACCATGTAAGCAAAGTCCCGTCTACATTCGAGTTTGTATCTTAGTTTAATATTTTAATGACTTGTAGTCGGTAATTTATCCGCGCAAACAAAAAAAGCCGCTATAAAGCGACCTCTTTAGTATCAATTAATAGTAATTAACCAATATGTTTACGTGCATTGCGGAACATACGCATCCACGGGCTATCCTCTTTCCATTCTTATCTAAGGTATTGCTG
>NZ_JAHKQC010000038.1:0-3647 GCF_018860845.1 Pseudoalteromonas sp. C2R02
GGCTCAATGATTATCAAGCTGTTCAAGCGGGACAAAAAACAGTTGGTTTTTGCTCCTTCGTCGCTTATTTTAATCAACTATTTTTAGCCCATTATTTGGGCGTTAGAGTTTTAAATAACAATGAGTAAAGGCTTTCAGGAATTACCTCCACGTATCAAAGATGCAATAAGTGAAATTTCTTCAATCAAAGATCGTGACGTTTGGATTCATAAGAACGTTGCTTGGTTTGGTGGGAAATCAATAGTAAAATTATTAGAAAGTGATAATGAACGTGGTGAAGGTCGAGTTCTTGAATATTGTCATGGTTTAGACTTCGAAGAAAATAAGGGACTGAAGTTTTTAGCTGCAATTGGTGTCATCATTTTTACGGCTGTATTTATTTACTATCAAGTAAAAATTAAAAATGACTCTCATGTAGAATTAGTTAATAGCTTTAAACAAACTCAACAACCTTTAAAGTTCGAAAAGTTCTATAAGTTAGGAGATATAAGAGAAAAACGTCCACCAGTAGAAGTTGGTTTTTTAAATGCTTCTGACTTTGAATGCATTATAGAAAGTGAAGCAAGCCATGGAAGAACGCCAAGTATTGATACAACTGAATTTGTGTTAAAGCTAAAAATCCATGAAGAGAATATATTTCTTGAAGTAGTGAAATATAAATCTGAGGTATATTTTCTGTCTTGGAAAACCTTTGAATATGGGTTTAAAGGACATGGATTAGATTCGAAATCGCATTGTCCGGATTCTTTTGAGTAAAACTCTAACAAACGCATCAAAAATGACGTCAAACGCTTGGCTGGCGCTCATTCTTCGCTAATTATAGCCAAGCATTATCTGCATTTTATGCGGGCGTTGAGGCTGTAGAATTTATAAAAAAGACACTTTTAAGTGTCTTTTTTAGTTTTTATTATTTGTTTGTTTTTTAAGCTTGATACCAGATCTTTGATGTGATCTAATAGATATTATTAAACTACTGAACATCAAAATGGCACTTATTATTGCAAAGAGGTAAACCTGATTTATCTTGTCAAAATAAGTTCATACCTATCGACTTTTCCCGACAAATATTACCTGGCACATTTGAATTTGCACTATCTCATATTGTAGATAACCGTCTTGACTTATCAGGTTTTGATGCGTGGTATCAAAATGATAAACGCGGTGCAGCGGCATATCCGCCAACGGTGATGTTAAAGATTATATTACTTGGTTATGCACATGGTTTAGTGTCGAGTCGTCGCATTGCACAAGCGTGTGAAACCAATATTACTTTTATGAGTTTATCGGGTGATGTTCAGCCACATTACACATCAATAGCCAGTTTTGTGGCAAAAATGAGTGAGCAAATAGCGCCTCTATTTACCCAAATACTGATGATTTGTGATGAAGAAGGTTTGATTGGCCGTAATATGTTTGCCATTGATGGCTGTAAGATAAAATCCAATGCAAGCAAAGAATGGAGCGGTACATTTGAAGAGCTAGAACGTAAACAAGTGAAGTTAGAAAAAGCCAGTAAACGTATTTTATCCCGCCATCAATCACAAGATATTATGCCTGAAGATGAAGTTACACACGATTTAAAACAAAAAGAAAAGCTTGATAAAAGTGCCGCCAAAATAGCTGATTACTTGGCAACAAAAAAAGAAAAACTAGGTAGTAAAGGCAAGCCCGTAAAAAGTAATATAACAGATCCTGATAGCGCAAAGATGACCACATCAAAAGGCACAATCCAAGGCTACAATGGGATTGCAATCAATGATGATAAACATCAAATCATTTTACAAGCTCAAACTTGGGGCTCGGTGGGTGAGCAACAAACCTTGAAGCCAGCGATAACACAACTAGAAGAACAACTCAAAGCGTTAGGCACACCGAATACCTTATCGGAAGCAAAGTTCACAGCAGATAGCGGGTTTCATAGTGAAGAAAACTTAAAGTATTTAGCTACTACTGGGTTAGATAGCTATATCGCAGATACGCAATTTAGAAGTAGGAACCCGCTATTTAAAGTGAGTGAAACTTACCATACAGATAAAATGCGAATTAAGATAGATAGCCCAATAGGAAGACGACAATACAGTAAAAGATTGAGCGCTATAGAACCTGTGTTTGGCAATATCACAGTGAATAAAGGCATGAATAAATTCACCTTGCGAGGACAAGAAAAAGTGAATGCGCAATGGCAAATGTATTGTATAGTTCATAACATAGAAAAGTTAAGAAATAGCCTGCATTAAGGGTTAATCAGCCACGAAACAACATCATATCCCACCGAAAAACCAACAAATCAGTACAAAAATCGCAAATATTAAATTCTCATAATTCGAAAAGTAAAAATTGCCAAAAATGTAAGCGTTTTTGATTGTTAAAACAATTTAATGTCAGTAAAGTGTTCCGATTAAAAATAATAATAAAAACGAGTTATTCTACAGGCTTGTTAGGTGCTCATCTCATATAGGAAATTCGAATGGATATGATAAGAAATAAAAATGACTTAAATTTTTACCTTGATGCAGATAGATTTGCTCTAGGTAGAAAAAAGTACAAACCAGCTATAAATGATGAAATATGGAAGTTCCAAATATTATTGAGAAAAGTCGAGTATTACAAAAATATATCACCTAGCTTGATCTCAAAAATATTTTTAAAAATATTCCAGTTAAGGAAACACAGGCTTGGTATTAGATTAGGCTTCGATATTCCTGCTAATGTATTCGGCCCCGGGCTTAGAATCAATCATTATGGAAATATTGTAGTAAATGGAAACTCTAATATTGGCATGTGGTGCGATATACACCAAGGGGTTAATATCGGTTCTAATAACTCTAAAGAAGGAGGCGTTTTAGTCCCTAATATTGGAGATAATGTCTGGATTGGCCCAGGATCCAAAATTTTTGGTGATATTGAGATTGGCAATGAAGTTCAAATTGCTGCTAATGCAGTAGTTAATAAATGTGTACCTAGCAATACAACTATTGGTGGTATTCCAGCAAGAGTAATTAGTGAATCTGGAACGGAAAGCGTTAGTGTAGCAGCAAGTAAATCAAGAATGATGGAATTTATCGGCACATTCCCAAAATATAGGAACTATTTCGACGCACCTAACACATATGAGCCTTAACTCTGTCAATAGGCAATAGTGTTCTTTTTGACCGTTTTTTGCAGTGACGGTCAAATGTAAATCAATAAACAAACCCGTTTACTTCGTATGTCGATGCGGCTGTTAAGCAAGTAGCTTACGGCAAACACATATAGAGGCTCTCTTATTGCGATCTCATCGCTGCCTGCTTTAGTTCATATCCTTATGGTATAGCAAGGGGCACTACGACTAAATGGATTTAGGAGGTAGAATGAAGCAGGATGCCAGAATCGAGACATTCATCGGTTTACCTGATCAAGGCACTATTCAAGCATGTTGGTTGCATAATGTGCACCAGTTAGTTTCAGGCTCAAGTCAGGTGTAAGCGACTTTGCTTATTGTACTAATGCACGCGTACTGAGTGTCTAATCAAGCCAAGAGGCTTAGGTATTTAGGCATATAATCAGGCTAAAGCTTAATGGCTATTAACTCACCCAATCGATTTGTAATTTAAATGTTGTGTAAATTACCGTCTTAAAACTTGTCACACAGCTGTCGTTTATTTGAA
>NZ_JAHKQC010000032.1:0-56343 GCF_018860845.1 Pseudoalteromonas sp. C2R02
CCTGTAGTTGAAACGCCTGTAGTTGAAACGCCTCTAGTTGAAACGCCTCTAGTTGAAACGCCTGTAGTTGAAACGCCTGTAGTTGAAACGCCTGTAGTTGAAACATCTGTAGTTGAGACGCCTGTTGTTGAAACGCCTGTAGTTGAGACACCTGTAGTTGAAGCTCCTGTAGTTGAGACGCCTGTTGTTGAAGCTCCTGTAGTTGAAACACCTGTAGTTGAGACGCCTGCAGTTGAAGCTAAATCGAAAGAACAGGCTCCAACGCTTTCTTTTGGTCACGCAACAGCGCCAATGACTACACCAATATCAATTGAACTTGATACGTCAAGAGAATTACCAAAAGCAATGCCAGATGATTTACGTCCAGCAGTTGCAGTAAGTACTCAAGCGTGTGGTTCAATTGCCCCAGTAGGTCATGCACGTTCTGAAATGACAGTGTGTTAGACATAATAAAATTACCTCATAGTTTGCTATGAGGTATATTTAAATTCTCATAAAAAAAGCTTCAAATTAATTTGAAGCTTTTTTTTAACTACATTATTTCAATAATTAATTGTTTTCAGATAAGAACTTCTGTAGTTGATCTTTTAAGTTAGGCGGCACACCTTGGATCGTTAATGTATCAGAGTGTTCATTGTAATGGATGCGTTCGCCTAAATGTTTACGCTCAAAACTAATGCTCACACCTGCTCCCATTCCTGAGAACTTAACCATGCTAGTTACTGTCTTTTTATCTACAGGAAAGCTCTCTTCTAATTCATAGCTTTGCTCTTTATAAAAAGTATCAAAATCTACACCATCACCTTTACTGATTGTTTCTGATAAAGTATCAACTTGCGCGTCAGACCCTGTCGTAACACAGTCACTACAATAATCAAAAACCTGCTTACGTAAATCAGTTTTCTCTTGTTTATCGTACTCTTGTTCACTTAAGTAGTCTTCTACAGCTTCAAGCATGACGGCACTTTGTTGCTTAGCGTCAATACCTTCTTCACAACCTAGAAAATCTAAAAAGAAATCCGCTACTTTTCTACCTGCACGACCTTTAATAAATGAAATATACCGATTCGACTCTGGATCTGCAGACCATTGTTGTAAGTCAATTCTGGCAGCTAATTGCATTTTACTAATGTCTAAATGTCTTGAAGCTGCTAAATCTAATTCAGATGTGATTGAATAATGGTCTTTAATATTGACCATAGCAATTAACATATAATCAGTTGCAACATATTGATAATGACAAAAAATTAAATAGCCAGTTTCATTAAAAGCATATTTATTTAATTCTTCCTTTAATATTTCCGTTGCTTGCTCCGTCATATTCCAAAAATGTAAATCACCCATGCGGTAACTTTGCATAGCAGTTGCTACCGTACCATTTTTCTCACCGCTAAAGCCACAAAACCCTTTTCCAGGCTTACCGTTATAGGCGTGATGAAGTTGCTCAATAAAAATATTGACCTTATCATTCACTATCATTTCATCATTTCTTAAATGAATTTCAATTTTTTCGTCTTTTTTGTCGACATAATGAACGACTAGCTTTTGAACTTCAGTTGTCATCTTTGTTTTTTGCGCCTCAAATGTTAATATTCAGGGAATTTTTTTTATAGTAGAATTTTTAATGCCAATTCAATCAAAATACACCAATAAAGAAGTAGAAGTTATCATTGATCAACTAATCGATGTACTTTCTTCTCATAATGCACCTGTCGATCTTAGCTTAATGTGCTTAGGTAATGCTATCACGCATATCGTAAAAGAGCATGTTCCTGAGCCACAGCGTGCAGAATTAACAAAAAACTTTGCTAATGTACTAACTCAGTCTATAAAATAATAATTATATAGTTTAATTTCTCTATATTAGCTAATTATCGGTAAATAAATGAATCTATCTGCACAAAGTCCATTTTCATCTAAAGCAAGTCAATTATTAAGCTGGGGCCATTGGTTTACATTTGCCAATATTTGCTTAGCTTTAGTGATTAGCCTCGCCTATTTGTTTGCCGATACAAGCCCAGATACAACCATGGGCTCAATATATATGATACTAACTTGGTTAGGCCATGTGGGCTTTATAACCTTCTTAGGGTTTGTTTTAACCATTTTTCCCTTAAGTTTAGTTTTCCCTTATCCTAGACATATACGAGGCATGGCAGCCATACTTGCAACCTTTGGCGCATCTTTAATGGCCTTTGATGCTTATGTATTTTATAACTTAGGTTATCATTTAAGTACCTCAGCTTTACCACAGATTATTTCTTTGGTGTGGAACACAATATCGGCCTCCCCTATTATCGCAACTTTTTCAGCGGGCACTTTAGTTTTAACTGTACTTAGCTTTGAATTAATCATCAGTAATTATACTTGGAAACACTTAAATAACTTAAAGAAGCTCACTTTTGGTAAAATTTTTACCGGTATATTATTAACAAGTTTTGCTTTAAGTCATACAATACATATTTGGGCAGATGCTAATTTTAAATTTGATATAACAAAGCAAGATAATGTTTTACCTTTATCTTATCCCACTACGGCAAAAAGCTTGTTAGCTAAAAATAATTTGCTTGATTTAGAGCTCTATAAACAAGTTAAAACTAAGCAACTTGCAACAACCAATGCTGCATATTTACTACCAACAAATGTAAAACAATGCCCAGAAAAGTTATTGCCACTTACTGATATTTTAATATTTAAAAACGATGCGCAGCTAGCGCGCTTTTTGCAAACTCAAACCAAACCACTTTCAAAAGTTAATTTATTCTTGCAGCCAACATCACATGCGGATTCGGTATTTAACTTAATCTATGGCTTGCCTGCATTTTATAAAAAACCGATTCTATCTCAAGAGACAGTGCCCGCCTGGCTGACAAAGCAAGGAATTAATGTATCAGGATTTGAAGACTATGAGTTCATCCCTAAAGATGTAAATGCCGCTATGCGGATCATTGCAGCTAATTCAGATACAAATGTCCGAAATGAAGCGAAACATATTATTGCTTTTGC
This sequence comes from Pseudoalteromonas sp. C2R02, assembly GCF_018860845.1. Classification (NCBI taxonomy): domain Bacteria; kingdom Pseudomonadati; phylum Pseudomonadota; class Gammaproteobacteria; order Alteromonadales; family Pseudoalteromonadaceae; genus Pseudoalteromonas; species Pseudoalteromonas sp. C2R02. The sequence continues at coordinate 3,007 of NZ_JAHKQC010000032.1, forward strand.
ATTAGCTTCAGAACAAAAAATTCCTGTTACTGTTAGTTCTGTTTATATCAATGATGCATCACTTGCAGATAATGCTGATTTATTACAGCCAATGGATTTACTTGCGACGGTTTTAGGTCAATACTGGTCATGCGAAACCTTAATAAAACAAACGCTCATAGGTAGAAATATTTATCAAAATCATGACGATTCAGGCATAAATTATACTCAAGGGGTATTTGTTGCTTATAAAAAAGATAAAATAACCTTGATTGAAGCCGACGGATCGTATAAAAATATATCTGCAGCACAAGGTTTTTTACTAGATAATAACTTTGACGTACCATTTTTAGTTGAAAGCATAAAAGAGTTGAAACGCTTTATAGGTAATTAATACAAATAGGAGTGCTTATGAAACAAGTAAAGTTAAGATATAGACATTTTAGTTTTTCTTTTATTGTTTTATTTGCCTCCCACGCTCTTATTGCAGACACAACCTCTACTAATTTTTATCAGTGTGAGACAGCAAAAGGCGTTGTTTTTAGTCAATTCCCTTGCTCTAAAGAAGCCAAACTTAAAACAATCTCTACATTTACACCAAGAGAAATACGCGATACAAGCATAGATGTAAAAACCTTAAATAAACTGCAATACCAGCAACATATCGACCTAGTAGAGTCAAAACTTTCTGCAAGCCAAAATAAAGTGCGCATTTTAAAAAGAACACAAGCAAAAAAACAAATTATTGAGGAACAAAAACTAGAGCGCATGATGTCTGAACAAGACAAAATAAACACAAAAAGGCAAGTTGCCAAAGAATTAAAAAATATAAATCACAAATATAATAAACTTGTAAAAGCAGAGGAGCTTAAATTAAGCCGTTTGACTAAACAGCTAAAAACCTTAAAAAAATAACAAATAAATTCAGTGACACTCCAATTTATATTGCCTTAATATTCTTACAATTTAGAATATAAGCACTTAGCCATCATTTTAAGCATCATTTTTTAATGTATTTATTTATCAACAAGTCAAAAACGTTAATATTTATTTTTTTATTATGTAATAGTTTCAACCTTCACGCATTGTCTTTTACGGAGCAAAAACTAGAATTAACTTATCCAATCAATACCGATATTTCTAAGTTATGCAAAGTAGCCAGCTCAACAAAAGACTATTTAGAAAAAGGTAATGCTTACGACCCCAAAGTCATTCATAGTAATGTTTTAGCTGATATAGGTATTACTGCAGAAAAGATCAAAGCATCATTATCCTTTTTATGTAAAATTCATAAAGAAGATATAAAAGCAAACCGCCCTTCTAGATTATTAAATACAAACTTTATTAATAACAACTTTAAATTTATTAATTGGCAACCCGATACATTACATGCAAAAAAATTATCTAAAAATAAAAAACTCCTAATAAATTTACCTGAAGATCAAATATTGATGACTAAATACTATATTCATCAAGCCAAAGCCCAGTTAAAAAAATCAAGCTCATACCCATATGCTTTATATCAGTTACCGTTTGATGAAAGTCATTTAACTTTAGAGCAAGCTACAAAAATAGATGGACTTACGCGTCTAAAATATACTAAACAAGACATTTTAAAAGGTGTCTTAGATAAACCTAAGCAAGCTGAACCTTTAATTTTTTTATCTCGAAAAGATCTAGAGTCATCTTTAATGCAAGGCACTGTTGTGGCAGATTTAAATGGTGATAAAAAAGTATTTAATGTGCATAGAAATAACGGTATTGGATACGATAGAAAAGTAAAACCCTACGAGCAAAACCGATACTGGTACTTTAAACAAGTCCAAGGCATTTTGGGATATGGTAAGGATGCCAATAATAAAGTAACCGTTATTCCAGAAGTAACCTTTGCAGGTGATATCTATAAATTAGGTTTAGGCCATTTATTACTTACTCAATTTGATTATAAAGGCCACAGTGAATATAAAATGGCTATTTTAGCGGATACAGGTGGTGCATTTGAAGATAACCTATATCAATTAGATTATTTATCAGGTAGTTATGGTGGTTTTAAAGAATATGCTGATGCTAATCGTCATTTACCTGATTATATTTCAGTATGGTTTATGTTATTAAAATAAGTTTATTCAGTGATTTAACACTAAAATGAAGATAATAAACTCGTTATCAAAACCCTTTTAGCGTTAATTCAAGGTTTACCAGATAAACAACAATTTACATCAGTATAATACTAGTAGTTTGTTTTATTAATCGTTAGTATCATTCATATAATTAATTTAATTTAACTTGGATAATCATTTAGTGAATATTAATAAGATAGATCTTAATTTATTAGTATATCTTGATACTTTATTGCGTGAGTGTAATGTTACTCGAGCAGCCAATCAGTTAAGTATTACACAGCCGGCAATGAGCAACGGATTAAAGCGATTAAGAAACTTACTTAATGATCCCATTTTAGTCCGAACAAGCGATGGTATGGTGCCAACTGAACGTGCTAAAGAGCTACAACCTGTGATCAGAGGTGTATTACTTACACTTGAAGAAACGCTTCAGCCTAATCGTGATTTCGAACCAAGCAAAAGTAAACGCGTATTTCGTATTATGGCAAGTGATTATGCGGCAAGTACCCTAGCGCCTAAATTACTTAACAAACTTCAATTACATGCACCTGATACCACATTAGATATAGTAACGCCTAGTGATGTTACTTTTCATGATGTAGAAAATGGTAAAGTTGATATGGCGATCAATCGCTTTGACAATTTACCGCAATCTTTTCATCAAAAAAGAATATGGAAAGACAGTTTTTCATGTTTAGTAAATGCCAATAATCCTGTTATTGAAAACTTCAGCTTAGACTCTTATTTAAAAGCCAGACATATCTGGGTAAGTAAAACAGGGTTTGGTGTCGGTGTAGGTATGGATCCTGCTGATGTGCAAAAACTAGGCTGGGTTGATGAAGCTTTAGCTAAATTTGGTAAACAACGTAATATTGCCTCATTCACCCGTAATTATCATGTAGCAATCCATCTAGCAAAAGAGCAAAACCTCATCGCTACTTTGCCATCAAAGGTTGCTAACATTTATAAAAATAACTCTGATGTTATGATTTTAGACGCGCCATTCCCTATCGCTCCATTTGAGCTTGATATGATTTGGAGCCCATTATTACATAGAGATGCCAGCCATATTTGGCTAAGACAACAGATTTCAGAAGTCGCACAAGAATTACAAAAATAAGAAATAAACAATGAAGGGGCCGGAGTTAATAAAACTTATACTATTAACTCTGTTTCAACTCTTTCATTCCTTTAGAAATAATACGCAATAAAATCAGTACGCTAATTATTTATATAATTTATCAATTAAAGATAAACATCCTCTGTTTGATTAATTGACTCCGACCCCTTTTTATATGTTTTTTCGTAATAAAAAAGGCCAGCATATGTTGGCCTTTGTAACTTCTGGATAAAGCTATTAATAAGTTACTAGTTAATGAATTTTGCGAGTGTTGCTACTTGGTCTAACATACGGTTTGAGAAACCCCATTCGTTATCATACCAAGCCATAACTTTAACTAATTTACCATCAACTTTTGTTTGTGTAGCATCAAATATTGAAGATGCAGGATTATGATTAAAATCAATTGAAACAAGTGGTAATTCGTTATATTCAAGTACGCCTTTCATTGCGCCTTGTGATGCTGCTTTAACAGTTTCATTTACTTCTTCAAGTGTCGTTTCACGAGATACGATTAAAGTTAAATCAACTACTGAAACGTTAATTGTAGGAACACGAACTGCCATACCATCTAATTTACCAGCAAGTTCAGGTAACACTAGACCTACAGCTTTTGCAGCGCCAGTCTTAGTTGGGATCATAGACTGTGTTGCACTACGCGCACGGTATAAATCTGGGTGATATACATCTGATAAACTTTGATCGTTTGTATATGCATGGATAGTAGTCATGCTACCTTGCTCGATACCAATTTTATCATTTAATGCTTTAGCAACAGGTGCTAAACAGTTAGTTGTACAAGATGCATTTGAGATAATAATGCTATCAGATGTTAATACATCACTATTTACACCATGAACAACAGTTGCATCTAGATCTGAACCTGGTGCAGAGATGATCACACGCTTTGCGCCTGCTTCAATATGTTTTGCTGCGGCATCACGGCTAGTGAATAAACCAGTACACTCTAATACGATATCAACTTCAAGCTCTTTCCAAGGAAGACTTGCTGGATCACGTTCTTGCGTTAAAGTGATTTTATCTTCACCAACAACTAAAGTCGTACCATCAAGTTCAACTTTTTGATTAAAACGGCCATGTACTGAATCAAACTGTGTTAAATGTGCATTTACGTTAGCAGGTGCTAAATCGTTGATTGCAACAATTTTAATTTCTTCACTTCGATCTGATTCGTAAAGTGCACGTAGTACATTGCGGCCAATTCGACCATAACCATTAATTGCGATTTTAATCATTTTTTATTCCCCTTAAAAACTATAGTTGACTTGCTTGGCGCGCTAATTCTTCAATCGCAGCCCAGTTTTTATCTTTAATTAATTGTTTATCTAACATCCAAGTGCCACCAACACATACAACATTATCTAATGCTAAGAAATCTGGTGCGCTTGCTAAGTTAATGCCACCTGTAGGGCAGAACTTTACTTGTGGTAGCGGTCCTGCAATAGATTTCAGCATAGGTACGCCGCCAGCTGCTACTGCTGGAAAAAACTTAAGATATTTAAATCCGTGAGAAGCTAAGTTCATCACTTCACTCGGTGTTGCGGCACCAGCTAAGAATGGAATATCTGTTTCTTTAGCTAATTCTAATAATTCAGCATTTACACCAGGGCTCACCATGAAATCAGCACCCGCTTCTACTGATGCATTAAATGTTTCTTTATTGATAACAGTACCAGTACCAACAAAAGCATCAGGAACAGCTTGTTTCATTAGTTTTACGGCTTCTGCAGCTACTGAAGTTCTTAATGTGATCTCTAATGTTTTAAGACCGCCATTGTAAAGCGCTTGTGCTAATGGCACTGCGTCTTCTAAATTTTCAATTACAACTACCGGAACTACGGGTGCTGCAGTTAATATCTTTTCAATAGTCATTCTTGTTATTTTCCTGTTTGTGGGTAAATAGAGCCAAATGCACTGGCACCTAAATCTGCACTACTTACTGTTTGGCGAATGCCTTCAAATAATTCTCTACCAGTTCCAAATGTTAACATTTGCTCAGATATTTCAATTTCTCTTGCAGCTAATTCTTCATCAGAAACATGTAATATCAATTCACCTTTAGGTGCATTTAATGAGATCATGTCACCTTCGCGGATTTTAGCAATCATGCCACCTTCTATCGCCTCTGGAGCTAAATGAATCGCAGCTGGCACTTTACCTGAAGCACCTGACATACGACCATCTGTTACAATGGCAACTTTAAAACCTTTATCTTGTTGAGATGCCATAATTGGCGTTAATTTATGCAGTTCAGGCATACCTTTCGCTTTAGGGCCTTGCTCTTTTATAACCGCAATGAAATCTGTTTCTAACTCACCATTTGCAAATGCTTGTTGTAAACCAACTTGAGAATTAAATACTTTTGCAGGTGCAGTAACCACTTGATGCTCAGCTGCTACTGCAGATACTTTAATTACGGAGTCGCCTAAGTTACCTTTTAATAACTGTAATCCACCTTGTGGGCTAAACGCATCTGTATAAGGTCTAAGAACTTCTTCATCTAATGATTTTTCTGCACAATCTACCCAATTGACTTTCACTGGTCCCGTTGAGTCTGTCATGATCACGTTTGCATTATTTGCTATACGAGGCTCTTTGGCATAGTCATTCAAAGTATCACCAACAATGGTTTTAACATCTTCATGTAACATGCCTGCGCTTAATAATTCTCTAATTAAAAAGCCCATACCGCCTGCTGCTTGGAAATGATTTACATCCGCATGACCATTTGGATAAATACGTGTTAATAAAGGCACAACTTCTGACAAATCTGCCATATCTTTCCAAGTCAGTTCAATACCAGCCGCTTTTGCAATCGCAACTAAATGAATTGCATGATTAGTAGAGCCGCCTGTCGCTAATAAACCAACTAAACCATTAATAATTGTTTTTTCACTTACCACATCTGCTAAGCAGTTTGCGTTTTTAGTTTCAATAAGTTGTTGCAACATAGTCTCTGTTGCATTGGCAGTTAAACCATCTCTTAACTCTGTATATGGATTGATAAATGAGCTACCTGGTAAATGCAGACCCATAATTTCCATTAGCATTTGATTACTGTTAGCTGTACCAAAGAAAGTACATGTACCCGCACTATGGTATGACGCACTTTCAGCTTCTAATAATTCTTCACGACCAATTTTACCTTGAGCAAACTGCTGACGAACACGTGCTTTTTCTTTATTTGCTAGACCTGAAGCCATTGGCCCTGCTGGCATAAAGGTCACTGGTAAATGTCCAAACGATAATGCACCAATTAATAAACCAGGTACGATTTTGTCACATACACCTAAACAAAATACGCCATCAAATACATCGTGTGATAATGAAATTGCAGTAGACATCGCGATCACATCACGAGAAAAAAGAGATAACTCCATGCCATCACGGCCTTGAGTTACGCCATCACACATTGCAGGCACACCACCAGCAACTTGTACTGTTGCATTATATTTTTGGGCAACTGTTTTAATTAAATCTGGATAATCTTTATAAGGCACATGCGCTGAAAGCATGTCATTGTAGGAATTGATTATTGCTAAATTTGGTTGTTCGTCTGCTTTTAATAAATCTTTTTCGCTTGGGCTACAAGCTGCCATTACGTGCGCTAGGTTGCCACATCCAAGGCCTGTTCTTACTCTTGTTTGAGTTTTTGCATGCGCCATACGTTCAAGGTATGCAGCTCTAGAATCTTTACTTGCGTTAATTACGCGATCTGTAACTTCTTTAATTCGACGGTGAAGCATATATTTACTCTTTAAAAATTCGGTTCTCTTCTCTTTGGTTATTAAAGTTTCGAGAAAAATAGTGAGAAATTTAAGAGAAAAGGCTCAGTATCAAATCATACGACTCCACGTACAAAACTGATACTGAGCACAGTAATTACCCGTTCAAAGGTACGGTATAAATTATGTCTCTCACAATCACAATCTGACACCGGTGTCATTATTAACTCACGTTTATGACACCGGTGTCAACCGTATCATTTAAATTTAGTTGAATTTTTTCAATTTAGCTAATAATTTAATTTTAGATTTAATATAAACATCATGATTTATTTAAATGTCATTTATATTAAAATGGCGCTATAACATATGATAAATAAAGGAAAAAGATGGAACAAACATTAGACATAGCTTGGTTGGATCTTATCTTTTTTATGTTGATTTTAATTTTTCCTTTTTTAATAAATAAAAAATTAAATTTAAGATTAGAAAAAGAAATACTCGTTTCAGTTTTTAGAATGACACTACAGTTGATATTGGTTGGTCTTTATCTTGAGTTTTTATTTGATTTAAATAGTTTAATGTTTAATATAGTTTGGCTGATCATAATGATATTAGTGGGTGCTAGTGCAATTATTAGCGGCGCTAATCTACCAAAACAACATTTGTTTCTACCTGTTTTGATAGGGTTAGTTATATCTTCACTGCCCTTATTATTTATTCTGTTATATTTTTTAATTCAGCCATCACCGATTTTCCACGCTCAATACTTGATTCCACTAGCCGGCATGCTACTAGGAAATAGTTTGAGTGGTAATATCGTTGCTTTAAAAAGTTTATTTACTGCATTTAATGATAATAAGCGCGAATACGAAACAGCTTTATCTTTAGGCGCACAGCCTGCGCAAGCAGCGCACCCTTTTGTGCAATCAGCCATAAAAAATGCATTAGCGCCTATAATAGCGTCAATGACAACAACCGGGATTGTGACTTTACCTGGCATGATGACAGGACAAATATTAGGTGGCATAGAGCCAATAACCGCTGTGAAATATCAGCTTATTATATTAGTGTCTATTTTTGTGATGTTATGTGTATCAGTCAATACTAGTCTTTATTTCACCATAAAATCCGTGATCACCCCTTCTGGATTAATACGAATAAAAAGCCGTGAATAATTTTATTCACGGCTTTACTTTTTATATCATGATTCTCAAAGTTTTAATAACGTAAATCAATTCCTAAAGAGTAAGTTGATTCACCTTGATATGCCCAAGCTGGGTAACCACCTCGCAGCTCTGGTTTTACACTATCTGTGCCAGGTGCGGCCATGCCAATTTGGATACTGTCTTCTTTTAGTAGGTTAGTGCCAGCAAATCTCACTGTCATATTATCGTTAACGGCATAAGTTGCGGTTAAATCTAAAGTGCCATAATCTTGATGCATTCTATTGCCATAAAAACCAGACTCTCTGATCATATATTCTGAGCGCCAGTTATATGCTAATCGCGTAGAGAAATCTTCATTCTCGTAAAAACCTACTAGATTAAGTGTATGCTCTGAACTATCAGTAAAAACACCAATTTCATCTGCGAAATTATCTGGATCAGCATCTGAGTCCGCATAGGTATAGTTTACAATCGTACCAAAACCATTATCTAAAGCATGTTGTAATTGCAGTTCAAAACCTAAAATTTCTCCGCCATCACCATCAACCTTGTTATTTATAGTCCAACTATCACATCCACAAACAGGATCAACTATGCCTATCTCTTGCTCTCTTAATGTTTCTGTTGTGGTAAAGTTACTCACATCTTTAACAAAAGTAGCAAAAGATATTAAGTTAGAGTCTCCGTAGTAATATTCAATTGAAATATCAGCTTGGCTTGCTTTAAAAGGCTTTAAGTCTGGCATACCAGTTGTAATTGCCTGGTTACTTAATTGCGTATCATTGTAACCTGACATTGATTGGTTACTGAACATATCTTCATAATTTGCACGTGAGATTACTTGTGCTGCAGATGCACGTACAATCACATTTTCTGATACATCAAAAGCGATATTCATACTTGGTAATACATCAGAGTAGTTAGCTTCTTCAGTACCAATTGTTTCACTTAAGTTGTTATTCCCTACTACATTGTCCGGATCGACATACCCTGGCTTTGGTAAATAATAATCAGATGAGGCATCTGTTGAGATATAACGTAAACCAAAGTTACCTCTTATGCCTTCTGCTTCAAAATTCGCCATGATATAAGCTGCAAAATTTTTCTCCTCCACAGTACCATAGGCTGAACGGTCTTCTTTCCATCCTGTAGATTGTGCTAAAGCATCTGCTTGCATTGCATCGACATCAGGGTATGGAATATATATATCCTGCATACCTGAATCTACTGTGCCATTCCAAAAATGAGTAGGATCACTTGCTGATGTCAGCCATTCTCCATTGTCATCAAAAGCATATAAGGCTTTTTCAGATCTTTGTTCTACTTTATGGTCGGTAAATCTCACACCTGTTTTAATTGATGTAATCGCACCTAAATCAGTATAAAACTTAAAATCAGATTGAAAGTATAACTCTTCATCTGTATTGGGTTGTCGCTCTGTCGCCCAACCAGCTGGCGCAACATCGCTTGTAAAGTCATCGACTGTCCAGCCAGGATTAGCTAAATCAAATTTGGTATAATCACCAGAGGCATCAATAGTACCGTAAATATCCTCTGGTGTGCCAATGTAACCACCATGATTGGTTGTTAGATCAGTACCACCATCCGCTTGTGTTTTTCCTAATCGTGATACCCAAACAAAACTATCACCTTCATATTCAAACTCAAGATCAATTGTTTGAGAATTCATAGAACCGTTACGGGCAAAAGTTTGCATATAAGGTGCTGTTGCAGGTGCATTTTCTGCATTAGATTCACGAATTACACAAGTACCATCTGCATTGGTTTTTTGGCAGTTATCAGTATTTGAAAATATGAATAAGCTATTATTATGATTATCAGCTTTTAAATCTAAGTTCATGTAATGCAGAGTAAATGATGTATTATCCGTTGGGGTATATTGTGCAGTTACATCAAACGCAGTACGCTCTCGAGCCTGTTCAAAATAGTTAATTGATTCAGCACCGTTCCATTCATATGAAGACTCATTACCACTTCTAGCATATAGTGAGTCCTCCCAGGCTAAGGCAACTAAAACAGCAAAGTCTTCATCTTCATTCTTAAAATTATATAAGCCAGATACACCCGGGCCCGCTTCTTCGGTGGCAGTTGAATAATCACCTTCAACTGAAAAGAAAGTCGTTCCAGAATCCATATCAAACGGTTTGCGTGTTTTCACATTAACCGTGCCACCCACACCACCTTCAACCAAATCAGCTTGCGATGATTTATGAACTTCAATTGCTGAAATCATCTGTGGTGGTAATAATGAATAATTGAATGTACGGTCAATTGCTTGCTGATCATACCAGCCCGTTGAAGATACATTTTGACCATTTAAAGTCGTTAGAGTTAACTGATTTGACGCACCACGAATTGATACTTGCTGACCTTGACCGAATTGGCGATTTACTGCAACACCAGGAATACGTCCTAATGCTTCACCAACATCACTATCAGGAAACTTACCAATGTCTTCTGCACTTACAGCATCAACAACACCATCAGCAAAACGTTTACTATTGACTGACTCAGCTAAAGAGCGACGGATCCCTCTAACCTCTATGACTTCTAAATCTTCTTTTACTTGTGTTTGTTCAGCATAACTTACATTACTTATACCAGCGCTAAGTGTTATTGCGATGTTAATCGTCAATAAATTTAATTTAAAGTTTTTAGTTAGCACAATTTATCCTTGTATTTCTTATAAATGATTACATAAAGATAGACATAAAAAACAAATAACAACGCTGTCATTTGAAATAGTGACCACAACCGGTCATTCACCTAAAAATCATACACTTATAATTATTTCAAAGTAGAAGGGTTTTGTTATTGTTGTAATCAAACTGATAACATGAACATTTAATAATGAAGAAAATTGAATTAACAAGGATAGTAAATTTTTACATTACTATCCTTTATTTGTTAATAATATTCGGTTTGAGTGCTAAATAATAGAATAATGTTAATCCGTTTTAAATTGTGAAACTAAGTTCGATAATCTTATTTTTTGATTTTCTAACTCCGAAAGTATTAACTTTGAATTTTGAGAAAGATCAGCTACTTGTGTCGACATATCAGCAATAGATGTGACATTAACATTCAATTCACCTATGACACTTGATTGCTCATTAGTCGCTGTAGCAACAGAGGTATTCATGTTAGTGATCTCATTGATTTCAGACACTACTGAGCTTAACTCATCACTGGCAATGTTAGTTTTATCTAAACCATCTTTTACTAAATCACTATTTTTAGACATAGCAATCACGGTTTCTTTTGCTTGTTGTTGAAGTTTTTCAATCACTTCATTAATTTCAGCGGTAGAATTTTTTGTACGACCTGCAAGAGAACGTACCTCATCAGCGACAACTGCAAAACCTCGGCCCTGCTCTCCCGCTCTTGCAGCTTCAATTGCTGCATTTAAGGCTAATAAATTTGTCTGTTCTGAAATACTACTAATAGTATCAACAACAGAACTGATCGTTTGTGTTTGTTCTGCAAGCGCTTTTATTTTTTCTTGTGTTGCATTATTACTCATATCAAGTTGCTGCATCACGTTATTAGTTTCTAGCACTTGCCGATTAGTGTTCTCTATTTGCTGCTGGGTATGCTCTGTTTTTGTTGATGTTGTACTAGCTAGTGCACTTACTTCCTGAATACTTTGATGCATTTGTGTGGTAGCTGCAGCAACAGAGTCTGACTCATGCTGCTGAGATTTAGCGCATTCATCAACTGAATCAGCCATCGCATTTAAATTAACAAATGAAGACGCCATTACTTGCTCAGTTTGTTTAATATCAACCATGATATTACGTACTTTTTCTATAATGGCATTAAACCCACCTGCTAATAAACCTAATTCATCTGAACGACTATCATCCAGTTTTTGTGTTAAATCGCCGCCATGATTTGCCATTTCAAGTAATCTGTCGCCAATATCAATAATGGGCTTAGTGATTCTATTTGCTAACATCACCATTAATAAAATAAATACAACAGCTAATACTGTATTCATAATAGCTGTTTTTGTTAACGCAACCCGAACCAGTGACATGGGTTCTGATACTGGCAACATGGCGATTATTTTCCAATTTAGTTCGCTGATCCCAACACTGGCAACATAATAATCAATGCCATCTTTTTCTACTTTATCAAATACATACCCATCATCATTTTGCAATAATTTACCAGATATATTTTCAAAGCCATCAAACTGCTTTAATTGTTTGGTTTTTAGTGATGATAATTGTGGATGAATAATTACTTTACCTTGTTTGTCAGTTACAAATACATAACCTGATTCACCCACTTTATTTGATAAAATATCAGCACTAATTTGATCAACACTGTAACCAAGCCCTGCAACTGCTAGTTTTTTCCCCTGAGCTTGCACTTTATAATTAACAAATGCTGTTAATTTAGCTGTACTTTCTTCATAATCAAATACGATTTCATAAGGCTTATCACTATTTAGAAAATCATAAAACCAAGCATCATTTTCTGTACTAATTTGTTTTAAAATACCATTATTATTAAAATAATTTTTAGATACATCTGATACCCAAAAAACCACAAAAGCATCATTTTCACTTTTCATATAAGATAAATAATCTATTACTTTATCTTGCTGTGCTTGAGGCTCACCTGCTAGTGCCCAATCTATTAAGAATTTATTTTGTGTAATGGATTTCGATAAAATTAAAGGAGTGCTCAGCTGATGCATTATTCTTGCTTCAACTTTAGCAAGTTGGTTTGGTAATAAGTCAGACTCTATACTGTTTTCTGATACTTTAGTAAAAGTGCTATGACCTAACAGGATGCTAGTAAAGGTTAATGTAAGTAAAGATAGTGCGATAATGGTAATAAGCGCTTGCCGTATTGTTATTTTTTTTAGCCATTTTTCCATAGTATCAATTCAACCTATTAGCCTGAACTACACCTAGCAAAATCACACTATGGAGTAGTTTAGTCATATAAAAACAAAAAGTTAAATTGATTATAGGTCAATAAAATAAATAAAAAAACCTAACACCTAAACTTACTTGACAGAAGTGACAAATTAGACGCCAGACCAGTTTGTTCTCGCCCAGCAGCTGCGATTTGTGAGCCACTTGTCGCGTTTTGAGTTGATAAGTCACTAATAGTGTTTATATTAGCAGCCATTTCGCTCGCTACCGCCACTTGCTCTTCAGTCGCTGTTGCTATTTGTGTACTCATATCTGTTATTGAGGTCGCAGCATTTTTAATATCATTAAGTTTATTTGCCATTTTTGTGGTTTGCTCAACAGCTAAAGCAACTTCATTTGAACACTTTGAAATAGAACTTGAAACACTGCCTGCATCTTGTTGAAATTGACCTACTATGTTTTCGATCTCAGAAGTTGATTCTTGTGTACGTTGCGCTAAAGTACGTACTTCATCTGCAACTACAGCAAACCCTCTGCCTTGCTCCCCCGCTCTTGCTGCCTCAATAGCAGCATTTAGCGCTAAAAGATTGGTTTGTTCAGCAACACTTTTAATAACTTCAACTACTGAGTTAATATTACTGCTGCTTTTTTGTAGTTGTGAAATTAGCGCATTAGCTTGTGCCATTTCATTAGAGAGCTTTTCCATTTCTTGACGTGTATGAGTAATATCAACAACACTCTCATCAACCGACTTATCAACATTAACAACCAAGTTCGCCGTTTGTGAAGTATTACTGGCGACCTCTTGTACTGATGCGGACATTTCTTCAATTGCGGTTGCAACTAATTGTGTTTCACCCTGCTGTCTTTCTAAGTTATGCATATTTTGTTCTGTTGTTGTTGATGTCTCTTCAGAACTTGCTGCTAATAAAGTGCTACTTTGCTCTATATCTTTAACTGCATTTTGGAATTTTTCTAACATTTTATTGATATTAACTGCTGCCGAACCTAATTCATCAGAACTTGTTATATTAATTTTAAGTGTTAAATCATTATTTTTTTCAACTTCAGTTATTGTTTTTGAAATTGACATAACTTGAACTGTAATAATGCGACCAATCAATATCGCTAGAACAACAATCAACAAAAGTAATATGGCTATGGCGCATGATGTAATTAATAAAGAGGTAAAAGTTGATTGTGATAGCTTATTTGTCACTTCAATTAAATTATTCGCGATTGCATCTTCAATATGCTTTAATTGATTAATGCGTCCTGTTGCTTTTTTGAACCACTCTTGACTATCAACTGCAAAGTTACCTTCACTTATTTTTTCTAAAACTAACGATCTCTTTTGCGCTACATATTTCACAGAGCCATGATTTAAGGCATTTTTGTAAATATTTAATATATGTTTATCTGCTATCTTCTCAAAAGTTGAAAAATATGAATCTTGCTTTGCTTTTAACGATAAGAATTTAGTCAAACTCTGGTTATTAAATTTATCATGTGTAAAAACATTACTCATGATGGCACGTTCAATACCCGCTCTTTCTTTTCCTTCTAGGAAAATATAATAAGCATTTAACTGATTTGCGACATAGCCATTAGTCGATTTTTTCGCTATAGAAGCAGTTATGCCAATTAGTTTTTCGTGGATTTGTGTGTAATATTTTATCGCCTGTGCTGGCGCGATTGAAAATCTATCTACCTGTGAACGTATATGAGATAATTGAGTCAGCTCATTTTCAATTTGGCTTTGTGTATTTAGTATTTCTGAATCGTTAATATGATCATTATTTATTTTTAAATATTGGTCACGTTCATATTTTATCTGATCAGTTAGCCGTCTTTGATTACTTAATACATCTGAAAATCGTTTTCCTTTTGAACCTAAAAAACCCGCTGTAGCCCCTCTTTCTTTTTGCATTTCATGCACTAGCGCACTATTAAATGTACTTAAAACGGTAAGGTTGTTTATTTGTTGTGCGCTAGTATTGGTTTTAAAGTCAGAACTAACTCTTAATATTCCTAATGTTAATAACCCTATAATTGCAGGAACAATTAAAATAAGTATTTTGGCTTTAAAATGTAAACTTCTAAGATATTGCATTAATCTTCCTTAAATAATACACAAAACTCTATTGAGCATTATTTACTTTAGGAGCAAAATCGGGATTATAAAGCGCGTTTACATTTTAGCAGCCTAATTTAAGTATAATTAAAGAAGATGTTGATCTACATCAAATTTAACAGCTACAAAGCTGATAGAGGGGTTAAAATTTCTTCAGGTATTGGCTGTAAGCGTTTGTCCTTGTCTAAACATACCATTTCGATATCACCTATCACGGCTGGCTTTTTAGCGCCCGGTCGCCATACTTCTTGACGCCATAATGTTTTGTATTTACCTTCAAATTCAAAACTGGTTCTAATATCACATACTTCAGCAAACTCAACACCATCTTGAAAGATCATATTTGCTTTATATACAGCAAATCCAAGCCCTTTTTCATTCCACAGTTTTGCTAACTTATCACTAT
This sequence comes from Pseudoalteromonas sp. C2R02, assembly GCF_018860845.1. NCBI lineage: Bacteria > Pseudomonadati > Pseudomonadota > Gammaproteobacteria > Alteromonadales > Pseudoalteromonadaceae > Pseudoalteromonas > Pseudoalteromonas sp. C2R02. Next base: position 18,597 of record NZ_JAHKQC010000032.1, read on the forward strand.
CTATTACATGTTCTCTTGCTCGCTCAAAATACTTTAAAAAGTTTGGGTGATATACCACACCTGAGTGATCTGTATCTTCATAATAAATTTGTACTGGGTGATGAAAGATTTCGCTCATTTGAATAATAACTCTTGTAATTTTAGAGGTTAAATGGGGTTAACTATGTTTTTCTAATGACTTTTTAAGACGCAACATACCTTCATCTATTGATATTAAAGGGCTGTAGCCTAAGTCATTTTTAATTGAATTTATATTAAAGTAATGACTTGTTGATAACTGTCTAGCAACAAAACGCGTCATGATAGGTTCATTTTTTTTACCAAGTAATAAATAGGTTTTTTCAAGCACTGTACCAACACAATAGGCAACTGAAGAAGGTACACGTTTGGTCACATGGGGTAAACTGACACATGATAATATTTTATTGAGCATGCTCGCCATTGTAATAGGCTGATCATTGCTAACAAAATAAGCCTTACCTAAACATACTTTATTGTCATCTAACATATTTACAGCTGCTAAAATATGGGCGTAAGCGGCATTATCGACATAAACCGTATCTACTAACTTATCTTGTTTCCCTACTAGCTTTAATCGTCCTGCTGTAGCACGCTCAATGACTCTTGGCACCAAATGTGGATCGTTAGGTCCCCAAATCAGATGTGGTCTAATGGCGATTGTTTTTAGTTGCTCACTATTCGCTTTAATAATCAATTGCTCGGCAATCGCTTTAGATTCACCGTAATAGTTTAAAAACTTTTTTGCATACGGATAGCTTTCATCAATACCTGCTTCATCCTCTCCAGAAAAAGTGACACTGGGCGTACTGGTATACACTAAATTTTGAATATTTAATTGTGAACAGGCATCAATAATATTTTTTACCCCCTCAACATTAGGATTAAAGTAATCTGACTTACTGCCCCAAACACCTGCTTTTGAAGCAACATGAAAAACTAAATCACAGCCTTTCATCGCATCAAGCAATTGTGCTTTAGATGCGATATCGCCTTTGATCATAGTAACGCCCAATTTCTGTAAATTAGGGTAATCTGAGCGTGCAAAGCCTGTCACTTTTATGCCTGCAGAGCATAAAAACCTACAAATTACTTCACCTAAAAACCCACCAGCTCCCGTCACAAAAATGTGAGAAACTTTGCCTTTTAATGCGTTTAGCGCTGTTACTAATTTTTCATCTTGCGGATATATGTGCTCATTTATCATTATTTAGTTCTTTTTATTTTGTGCCCATACAGCCAGTTTTTCTCTGAATATTTTCGCATTATGGCGAATATCTACTGGGAAATCTGGATGTATTAAAAAGTTAGATATATTCTGGGTTTGGTCAAATTTAGCACCTATTTCTTTTAACTCATCAAATAAAACGCTTTTAGATATTTTATATCCTTTATTCAGCTCTATACATAAAACAGGTTTTATGACGCTATTATTTGAAACTCCAACTAAGGCTGTGCGTTTTACGGCTTTATGAGTATTAAATATTCGCTCACACGGTATAGAAAATAAAACTTCTGCATCTGTTTCGACTCTATGCGCTTTACGACCACACATCCAAAGTAAACCTTGATTATCTAAATAGCCTAAATCACCCATTCTGTGGCGAACAATTTTGTCATCTTGAATTTTAGCTGATTTAGTTGCGCATTCACGCTCATAATATGCCGAACTTACCATAGGGCCTTTTACAACAATTTCACCTATCTGATTTGCTTGTAGTAATAAATCAGTATTAACTACTGTGCCCCAATCTTGAATATTGTCTTCTGTAATTTTAATTATATCTACGACAACACCTTCTACGGGTTTACCAACACAAATACCACCGCCATTGTCGGTAACCTTTGTAGTTTTGAGTAAAGCTTCACTGCCAATTTTAGTTAAGGGCAAAGATTCTGTCGCGCCATAGGAATTAAGCACTTCAACATTGTTATTAAGCATTTTACTAAACGTTTTAATTGACGCTAAAGTTGCAGGTGCACCCGCTGATATAACCCGTTTTAGGCTTGTTAATTTATGATTATTTTGCTCGCCAGCCTGACCTAATAAGTCAATCAATGCGGGATTGGCAAATAAATTACTACATTGATATTTTTCAATCGCAGAAAATATATATTTTGGATTTGCGCTAATTGGTTTACTTGCATCCATGTCTGGCACAATTGATGCCATGCCTAAAGCAGGACCAAACAATGAAAATAATGGAAAAGTTGCTAAATCTCGCTCACCCGGTTTTATTTTATAATCATTTTTAAGCGCGGTGATCTGAGCTTCAAACATTTTATGACTATAAACCACACCTTTTGGCACTCCTGTACTGCCGCTAGTAAATAAAATAGCTGACATATCATCATCAGCCAAAGTCACCATTGGATATTCGTTATTAGATGGATACTTTATAACTAAGCGATTTAACGTCATTTGACCTGCTAGTCCAGATAACAGTTCATTTCCACCTACAGTTAAAACATATTTAACTGTACTTTTACCCCAAGAGAATAATTTCCGGGCGATATGTGCTTTGGGTATGCCAATAAATGCATCAGGTTTTGATTCAATAAAACATTGTTTAAGGTTTTTTACGCCCATGCCTGGATCTACCAGTATCGGAACAATTCCCGCTTTAAATAATGCAAAAGTAAGTGCAAAAAAATCTATGCTAGGCGTGACCATCAAAACGGCTTTCATACCTTGTTTTATGCCATAACCATTTAAAGCATGTGCAATAGCGTCACTTTTTTCATTTAAGGTTTTAAAGTCTATCTCATCATAGGTTAGCTTTGATAAATGACTTTTTTGAACAGCAACAGCTAAATTTGAAGGTGTTTGAATTGCGGCACTTTTTAAGTGCCGACAAAGGTTTGCTTTGTTTAAATCTGGCTCTTTAAACATATTCATTAATTTTATTTTTCGTTTATAAAGTTTGTCACTAGCGGCACGACTTCACTACTGGCATCTTCTAGAATATAATGGCCACAGTCTGTAAACTCATGTACTTTTGCATTAGGTAACTCTTGCTTCCATTGTGCTAAGAAGTGTTTATCAAAAACAAAGTCTTGTGAGCCCCAACAAATCATACTTGGTAACGCTTTAAAGTTATCTAGAGCAGCAGTGATTTGTGAAACCAATTCGTAATTTCTATCACCAGGTTTTAAAGGAATATCTTGAACAAACCTTAAAGTCGAAATTCGGTTTTTCCAAGAATTAAAAGGCGCAACATAGGCCTCTCTGATCTCTTTTGCCATAGGCTGACGTTTTACGCCAACGTATGATGCGATAGATGAAAACGCATTAAAACCACGTACAAGCGCAGTGCCTAATAAGGTATTTCGGCAGATCCACAATGCCCACGGGAAAGGTTTAGCTTCAGGTAAATGAAATGCACCTGTATTTAAGATCACTAATTTTTTAATCCGTTCAGGATATCGCGCCGCATAACCCATGCCTATCATGCCACCCCAATCATGTACAACTAAGGTGATATTGGCATTAACATCTAAATGTTCAAGTAGCGCTTCTAAATCATCGATACGTTGTTTTAGGGTGTAATCGTAATCTTTATCACCTGGTTTATCAGATAAACCACAACCAATATGATCAGGCACGATACATTGATGGCTTGCGCTTAACGATGATACTAAATTACGATAATAAAAAGACCAACTTGGATTACCATGAACCATAACTACTGGCTCGCCCTGACCTTCATTTACATAATGGTACTTTTGGCCATTACGATCTAAATAATTTGTTTTAAAAGGAGAAAGTGATTCCATTACCATTTCAGACCTAACATCATACAATTTAATCCACTACCTATACCTAAAAAGCTGACATTATCGCCTTTTTTCAAAAAGCCATCATCGTGTGCCATTGCAGCAGTAACAGGTAAAGAAACAGTTCCCATATTACCGAGCAACTTAAAAGTCGGAAATTCTTTTTCTGGGGGAATATTTAAAGCGGTTAATACTTGCTTTTGGTTTGCTGCACCTACCTGATGACAAATCACCTTATCAACTTGTTCTATCATCCAATCTCGTTGCTGTAAAAAATGCGACCAAGTATCTTTCGCTAAAGAAACACCTTCTTTTAATAAGGTAACAGCATCAGTGCGCATAAATTCGCGGTATAATTGTGGCCCGACTTCTTTTAAGCCCCATTGACATAAATTATTATGCTCTGGCGCTGATAAGTGACTCGCACCTAATAACTGATGGTTTCGATCTGTTTTTAAATCAAATGAACCATCTGTAATAAGCACAGCCACAGCACCTGAACCACCGGTTAAAGTCGCTAATGATTGTGCGTAATTTTGCATTGTAGGCTCTGACAACATATCTTCTATTGTGACATCAACGATGTGGCGAGCAGATTCACACGATACAACTAAACCAGCTTTAATTTGGCCCAGTTCAATGCGATTTGCAATATCTAAAATACCAGATAAAACACCTAAACACGCATTGCTAATATCATAAATAGCAGTGTCTTTAGAGACACCTAATTTTGCCGCAATACGACATGCTGTAGCAGGCTCATGTTGGTCGCGACACACACCGGTGTAAACAACTGCGCCTAAATCGTCAACAGATATGTCAGTTTCAGCGATTGCTTTTTCTGCAGCTGTAATTGCACCATCTGATAACTGATGCCCTTTTGGCCACCAACGACGCTCTTCTATACCGGTTAATGCAGCAAGTTGCCCCATAGGAATACGATATTTTTGATATAAAGGAGCTAAACGAGATTCAAGTACAGAGCTTGATACCACATGTGGTGCTAGCTCATAGGCTAAACTATTAATAAAGACGCGGGTATATTTCATGAAACGGTATATTTTTCTCTTATTCTTTATAAAAAGCGCGGTATATTATAAACCAAAAAACTGCTTTTATTTTTTTAGACCGCCATTTGACCAAGAAAAGCGTCATGATTCAACTAAAACCTTTTTTATTGTACACAAAATACCCTCTTTGATTGTTTGATAGGCTATTCTAAAATATATAGATAAAAATCTAGATTTATACATGAAACTTCTTTTGTGTTTGCTGTTGTTGCTATTATCAATGACTACTTTTTCTGATGAAAGCATCAGAGTAATTACCGAGCACCTACCACCCTATCAAATTGTTGAAAACCACACACTAGTAGGCGGAACTTCTTTAGAGATAATGTATCATGTATTACAGCGTGCGGGTTATCCAAAATCTATTGAAGTATTACCTTGGGCAAGGGCTTATCATATCGCTTTAAATGAAAAGAATGTTGTGATTTTTTCTATGACACGTAGTTCTGACAGAGAAAGCTTATTTCAATGGATTGGCTCACTCAGGCAATTAAACTATTATTTTTATTCTTTAAAAACCAATACGCATATTCAATTAACTGCCACTAACGAAGCTTTAAAATATAAAGCCGTTGCAGTTAGAAATAGCTTTGAAGCCCAAACACTTATAAAACAGGGGTTCATTCCTGATAAAAATTTAATTTTAACATCAAATTACTTGAATGCTTGGAATATATTATTAAAAGGGCGTGCTGATATTACTTTTGCTAATGCTTTAATAGGAGACGGTGTATATAAAATAATTTCGATGTCCACTAACCCTTTTGTAAAACAAGATTTTGTGGCTGAAAAAACAGAACTTTTTGTAGCCGCAAGCAAAAATACTTCTAAAGCAATTATCTTAAAATTACAAACAGCACTTGAATCAATCAAACAAGACGGTACTTTTGACCATGTATTATCAAATAAAACACAATCGTTTTAATTTATCGTGCACCTTTTGATTTCAAATATTTAATCATTTTTGTTTGATTATGTGTTGTGGCTAACCTTAATGGCGTTGAATCTTTATTTGTGACTGGGTTAACTTTAGCACCATGTTTGATAAGCACTTTTGCGACATCAACATGACCTTTAAACGCAGCCCAATGTAATGGCGTTGCACCTTGTTTATTTTTACTATTTACATCTATGCCTTGCTTTATGAGTGCTTTAACTTGTTTTAAATCACCAATTTTAGCAGCATTATGTAATGGCGGCTCATCCCAAGGTTTTGGACCGCAAGAACAAATAGAAATTATCGATAAAAACAAGCATATTTTAAATAGTGCTTTTTTAAATCTAAATTGATTTATCACTGACTTCTCCTTTTTCTATTTATTTAAAAGGTTAGTCATATTCTTATTTAATACCAATTATCAAATTAAAACGGGCTAAACATTTATGTTTAACCCGTTTTTCTATCGTTAACTTGATATAGTAATTTTATACCAATCTTTGATATAAACCTGAGCTACGAGATACAGTCTTTTTCATGGCATCAAGTAGCATAGGACGCTGCACTATCATATCTAACTTGTTTTTTGCACGTGTAATGCCTGTATATACTAACTGTCTATTAATACCCGCACTGGCATCTTGTAATGGCGGTAATACCAAAGCTGTATGTGAAAACTCAGAGCCTTGCGATTTATGTATGGTCATTACATATACTTTTTCATGCGCGGGTAACCTTGCTGGGAAAAAGTCACGGATTTGACCATCATCGCTGATAAACATGGCTTTTAAAACGTGTTTATCATCTAACATCAAAATACCTATATCACCGTTAAATAAGCCAAGTTGATAATCATTTTGGCTGATCATAATAGGTAAACCAACATAGTGGCGACTTTGACTCATAGTGATATTGATCAAACGTCTTTTTGATAAGGTTTGTTCTATTTTGTCATTGAGTTCATTAACACCGTATGGGCCTTTTCTAACCGCTGCTAATAATTGATATTGGGAAAAAGCATGATGCACCTGCCCCACAGATGCGCCATTTTTTATCAAAGTTAAATATTCACTATAAGCGTCAGCGGCTCGGTTGATCATCGCTTGTCTATATTGCGGCTCATAAAAAGTGATATCGTCAAATAAGCCTTGAGTTTTTTGATAATCTATTTTTGCTAATAAGTTAGGGTTATTTTCATTAACTGCTTTAGCTAATTGTCCCACACCACTGTTTTCATTAAACCTGTGACTTTTTTGCAAGAAAGCTAAGCTATCGGTTAAAGCAAAACGCCCTTGGCTATTTGGTTGTTGGTCGCCTAAGCCCAAAGATAACAATCTGCTTTGTGAATAATTAGGTGTCACACCTAAAGCTAAATCTTGGCATAAATCAGATAAAATATTGCCCGTATCAACAGATGTTAATTGGTCTTTATCACCTAGTAAAATCAGCCTAGCATGTTTAGGCAGTGCCTCTATCAATTTAACCATTAATGCTAAATCGACCATTGATGCTTCATCAACAATTAATAAATCAAGGTGTAATAAATTATCTTTATGATGTCTAAACTTATTAGATTGTGGGATCACACCTAATAATCTATGTATTGTTTGTGCTTTTTCTGGGATCAGCGCTTTTAATCCATCAGATATATCCGTAATTTTATTTTTTGCACCTGAAATTGATTCAGTTAAACGCGCGGCGGCTTTGCCTGTTGGTGCAACTAACTTAATTGTTAATGGTGCACTTTGATATAAAGATTGTAATACAGCTAATAATTTAGTGACCGTTGTTGTTTTACCAGTACCGGGTCCACCGGTAATAATACAAAAGGCACTTTGCAAAGCCACTGAACAGGCTACTTTTTGCCAATCAACTTGTGCATTTTGTGATGGGAAAAATGTATCTAATAAAGTTTGAAGTTTATCGTTATCAAGATTAATTTTTTTTTCTGTCAAGGCTAACAATCTATTAGCTAATATTGTTTCGTATTCATCATAACGAGCAAAATAAAGTTTATCGCCAATTAATCTTAAAGGTTCATTATCGCCAACACTCATATGGTTTTGAATAGTCAATGCCAAAGTATTGAGATCATTAAAAGGTGTCAGCGATTCACTTTCAATAGCAGATAACGGCTGTGGTGCATCAGATATAAGCCTGTTCTTTAAGCCAAAAGGATTTGTCCAATTAACTGTATTTAAATCTAAACAAGTATGTTGTCTACTATTGGCTATGCTTAGCAATAAAATGAGATAAAACATTTCGCTTACTTGACAATCTTCATCTAAATTTACTTGTTCGTTTGTGAGCAGTTTTGCTAATTCAATATCTAATTGAGATATTTTTTCGTTCTCTATTAATCGTTTTAGCATGTTGTATGACCTTCAAACTGTAATTTATCGCTATTTAAATTAAACATGGCATCTAATTCTAAAATGATATCTGTTGTAATTTTTTTATAGAAAATGCCCTTTCCTGATGGCATGCCACGTAAAAATACATAATAGATACCGCCTAAATGTGTATTAATATCGTAATTAGGCAACCTTTGCTTTAACAATCTGTGTAACGCCACGCTATATAATAAATACTGCAAATGATAATGATGAGATGCCATCACTTGTTGCATATTTTCATCACTGTAATCATCTGCGTTTTCACCTAAATGATTTGATTTATAATCTAAAATGAAATACCGACCATTATGTTCAAATATTAAATCTATAAAACCTTTTAACATGCCCTGAATTTTACCAAAGCTTATTGGGTGATATTCTTGCTCACTTACCGCTAACAATGCTTTATTTACGCCTTGCGCTGTTAATTTACCTAAAGGTAAATAAAACTCCATTTCAATTAAACATTGCTCAGGCGTTAATGAGCCTAAAGCAAGCCCTTGTGTCGATTCATTTTGTTCCAGTGAACATTCAAGCACCTGTTCTACCCAATTAACAGTCACATCATGCCAAGTATCATCATCAATACCATATTTGGTTAATTGTTCAGTAACCACATTTGAAAGGTTTTTATCGCTATCTGTTGGGTGCTCATTTGGTGATTGAAAATCTATTTCTTCAAAAATTCCATGTAAACAGCTACCTGGTTTTGCGCCTTTTGGAAAACTAAATACATCAAGCGCGGGTTCTTCTTCAATGGTATTCCAATCAAGCTCATGACTTTCATCTTCAAATCCTGGGGTAATATCATCTTCTATATGATTATCGCTTTGATGAGATTGATTGTAAGTTAAACCACTAAAACTGGTAATGCGCCAATCGCGCTCTATGTAGCCGTTAAAGACTTTTACAGCTTGCTCGCAAGTATCTGTTTGAATTTCAGGCTCAGCATTATTCGCATAATTAACTCCGACCCCTTTTTCATCTTCATCAAGTTCTATAAAGTTCATCGACATATCAGAATTATTTTCAACAAATTGCGCAAGTACTTGATGCCAATCATCAGCGGTTTCTATTTGGCTATTGGCAAATAATAAATAGCCTAATGCGGTATGTTGAATGCCAGATTTTGAACGGCTTTTACCTTCAGCTAAGTTATATAAACCTAAACAGCAGTAATGAACCGCACGCGTTAATGCAACATACAATAAACGTAAGTCTTCTGCTAAGCGCTCTTTTTCTGCGACAACTAAGTTGTCTTCATTTGATTCTAAATCATAAATCAGATTATTTTTATCATCGTGAAATACCGCTTCACTCGCTGCGCGATAACTAGCTGCAAATGGTATATAAACTAACGGATATTCTAAACCTTTAGATGCATGCATAGTGACAATTTTAACTAATGTGGCATCACTTTCTAATCTCAGCTGTGTGCTGTCAGTATCATGTTGGCTCACTTTTTCGTTAAACCAACGGATCAGACGCATGTTGCCCTCAAGCTCTAGCTGCTTTTGCTGCAAGAGTTCTGATAAATGCCTAAAGTCGGTTAACCAACGCTCCACAGGATAGCCTAGAGCTTGCCATAAACCCGCTAAGTTATTCGTTTTAAGTAATAACTCCAGCATGGCCATAGCACCTTTGTTTTGCCAAGTTTCTAGCAATAATGCAAATAGCTCTAAAAAATCTTGCCAGCTCTTAGCTGTACTATGTGTATTTGCATCATCATTAATGTGAGCTGCTTGTTGGTTTTGCGTTAACTCAAAAATTTGCTGATAGTTAAGACCAAAAAGCGGACCTGCTAATACACCACGATATAAAGCTTCATCATATCCACCATGTAACGCAGTTAAAAAATTCAACAAATGTTCACTCAGTTGTGAACTAAAGATACTGTCTCTTGCTAAATAAACACTAGAGATGTCACGCTTTGACAGTGCCGTTTTAATGGCATGCGCTTCTCTGCGGTCTCTCACTAACACACTGATATCAGCAGCTTCAATAGGTTTATCACCAATGCGCGCTTTGCCTTGTGCCGATAAATTTAAAAGATGAGATATTTTATCTGCAAAAGCACTCGCCAATGCTTTTTGACCATTGGCTTTGCTTGTTACTTTTTCATCAGATTTGAAAATGCTAAATTCAAATGGGCTAAAATCTTCATCTTCGATGATCAAAGATTTATCTGCTGATTTTCCTTGTGCTGCCACTTCAACAAATGGAATGCTTTTATTATAAATAAAGCTATTGGCATTATTACTAAATAAAGTATTGATATTGTCTACAATGGAAGTCGCTGAACGGTAATTCTTTTTAAGGGTAAATTGTCGAGGCTCATCAACCGCATTTTTAGCGCCTATATAGGTAAATATATCAGCGCCTCTAAAACCATAAATTGCTTGTTTCGGATCGCCTATCATTGTCAATGCCGAAGTATCGTTACCGTCATTTAAGGTACTAGGCTGAGAAAATATGGTATTAAAAATACCGTATTGGATTGGATCGGTATCTTGAAACTCATCTATCATAGCCACGGGGTAACAGCCTGCTATTTTTTTAGCTAACGCCTCACCTGATTGTGAAGTCAGTGCTTTATGTAAATAAATGAGTAAATCATCTGGACTTATAATGCCTTGGTCTTGTTTTTTGGTTATAAGTGCCTGCTTTATCCAATTAGCCGCCTTAGTCGCGATTGCAATGGGTAAGCCCTGCTTAATTTGTTTTTCTAGCTCAGCGAGCTTTGTAAATAAAGGCAATAATGCATGATCAAAAACTGCTGCTCCTTTTTTATAAATTTTAGGATCTGACAATCGTTCTTGCGTCCAAAGTTCAAAACCTTGTTTTTTACTGCCTATTGCGAGATTTGTTTGATCGGACATACAAAAGTCACATAAAACATTTAAACTATTTTCTTTAACCGCTATATTGGTTTTTTTTATACCCGAAGCAAGAATATCAGTGGCAAAACTACTGGCTAAAAATGCCTTTTTAAAGTCTATCAATTGGCTGCCGTATTGCTCTTTTAGTTGCCATAACTGCTCAAGCTGATATTGCGGAATGATTTGTGCTGATTGCTTGCTTAAAATGCTATACACTTTTTTATAAAGCGATTCTGGTACGGGATAAATATCAAGCACAGCTTGAGTTTTTTCCATATTAAGTGGATATACAAAACCACGCCAAAAGTCTTTTAATGCTTCATTTAATAGCTCAGTTTGATCTAATACAAAGTCTAAATTAAATGCCACACCAGATTCAAAAGCATGTTGCTTTAACATACGCTGACAAAAACCATGAATCGTAAATATTGCAGCATCATCCATAGACTTTGCACCTGCATCTAATAATACAAACGCTTGTTTTCGCTGCGCTTCATCCATAGGTTCAATAATGGCATTAACAGCTTCATCATCACATTCTTCACCTAACAATGCATCACGAGCGACAATTAAACGATTTCGAACCCTATCTTTGATTTCTGAAGTTGCCGCTTCAGTAAATGTTACAACTAAGATTTGCTCTAAAGTAAGGGGCTCAGATTTAATACCCTCAATTTGTAAACCTAATAAATAACGCAGGTATAGTGCTGTTATTGTATAAGTTTTACCTGTACCAGCACTGGCTTCAATCAGGTTATGACCATCTAATGGCATCGTTATTGGATTTAATTCTTGCATTGCCATTAGTTTATTTCCTCTAATTGTTGGATCAGGGGTATTAATAAATCATCACTCAATTGTATAAATTCCTGCTGTACGTCATCTAAGTTTTTAAAGTTTAAACGAATATAAGGGTCTTCTGATTCACCTCTGCCGATATATTGACCACCAGAAAACTTTAACTTTGCTTTACCTATATCTTGTGTTTTTGCATATTCCAATGCACTTTGAGGAAAAAATGCCACTGGCTGTGTTAAAGATTTTGCATATAATGTAAACCAGCTTTTTAATAATTCATTAGCAGCATCAATACTCAAATGTGTAAATTGATATTGCTCATCTAAACCAATTATCAAGGTATCTAACTTATGGCCACTGGCATGGGCAGTTAAATGATAAAGCCAAGCTTTGATCAAATCTTTTGCTTTTACTGATGCTGGGCGATAAAACAGCTGTTTTGCAATTTGAGTATCTGAATTTACTTGGCTGACATTTTGAAGCCAACCAACTATAGTGCTTTGATTGGTACTGTGAATATCGCTGTGTGCTGTAGGCTGATACTCAGTTTCTAAAGTGCTAATAATCACATTAATATCTAAAGGATCATCACTTAATGTACAGTCATGACTTTGAATATTCAGCAACATTTGCGAAATACGCCCTTCAATTTTATCTAAGGTTAATTCACCTACATTGGCTAAAGGTAAATTACCCCTTTGTAAAATTTGATTTTGACTGGTATTTTCACCTTTAAGCGCTTTTGTTAAAAACTCATCTAAATAAAAATAACGTTCTAAATGATCTAAGCTAAAGGGTTCTTCATCTTTATTTATATCATCACCTTGAGGCAGCTTTAAAGCGAGGCTAGATTGATAAAAACGTTTTTGTGGTTGGCATAATGCGCTGATAAATGACTCTAATTCTATTTCACTCTCTGGCACAATATCTAAAGGTTTTGCATCACTGGCAAGTTGATAATCGTTTATCATCCAAGTGGGGTTATAACTTTGCTCGCTATTATGCTCATCCGCAGTTTTCAAATAATAGGCCTTATTAAAAGGCTGTAAATGATGTTGTTGTATTAGGTTATTTGGAAAGTCGCTATTTACTTGTTCACTATCAACCTCTAATTGATAAAAGCCTCGGTTGATATATTCAAGTAATTCACTAACTAACGTAGAGGGTACACGCTCGGTATTATCAAAACATGAACGACCAATATAGCTGATATATAAATGCTCCCTTGCGCTTAATAAAGCTTCTAAAAATAGATAACGATCATCTAATTTACGGGATCTGTCGCCTTTTTGACGACGGCTTTGCGGTAATAAATCAAACCCCATAGGTTGTAAACTGCGAGGATAATCCGCATCATTGAGACCTAACATGCAAACAACTTTAAAAGGCACTGAACGCATAGGCATTAAAGTACAGAAATTAATTTTGCCAATTAAAAACCTTTGCCCCACACCTTTTTCTTTTAAGCCTTGTTTAACAAGATAACACATGACTTTTTGAGAGATATCACCTTGATAATCTTTATTCTCAAAGTGGCTTTTGATGCTGGTCATCAGGTTTTCTAATACCATTAAATCCCAACTTTGATCTGATTGGGTGTCGTAAAACTCAACTATCATTTGCTCTAAAATAAGCGTTTTATCAAATAAGCTGCCATCTATCATAAGGAGATTTTTATACTTTATTAACTTATCAAAGAAGGTGAGCAATTTTCCTAAGGTATTGGCAGCCATGCCTTCAACATGATCAGCAGCATAAATATCATTAAATGGCGTACTTTCATCTCGTTGTACAACACCTAATAGCAGTTTATTTAACCCTTGAACCCAAGTATTAAGCTCGATTGCACCTTGTTCAAACTCTGTTTTGTGATCGCCATTTAAGCCCCACTTGACACCAACCTTATCTAGCCAGTTACGTATTTGATCTAATTCACTTTCTTCAATCTTAAAATTATCTGCAATATGGCTTACTTGCAATAAATCTAAAATATCAGATACGCCAAAACGACTAAAAGGTAAATTTACTAATTGGTTAAAGCTGCTCAGTATTGGCTTTTCTTGCTCTATTGCTAAATCAGCTAGTCCATAAGGTATAAAGCGCTCATTAATAGCAGAGCCAAATACAGCTTCAATATAAGGGCTGTAACTAGCCACATCAGGCATCATCACTATGATATCTTTTGGTGATAGTGTTTTATCTTGTTCAAATAAATTTAATAGGTGGTCGTGTAATACTTCGACTTCACGAAGGGGTGTATGACAATCATTTAAATGTATGCTGTTATCTGTGCTATCTACATTTAGTTTGCCCTCGTCAGAGATAAACCAGTTTTTATCACTCGATAATGATTCGCCTTTAAAAGCCAGTTGATATATTTCTTGTTGGATCTGACTTAATAAGCTCGGACTAAAATCCTCTATAAAATAATCGTGCCAATTAGCTTCTAACTGCAAAAGTTGCTCTAAATAATCACGGCCTAATTTACCCCAAGATGACAGTAAAGGATTACCTACAAAGTAATAATCTTTACCTTGTGCTGCTAACGCAGGTTTCACACTATATTTCACTTCGATTTTTGCTAATGTTTTTTCATCAACTAAATCTCCCCAATAATGTTCACTTGGATTAAAGAAATATAAAAACACATCAATTTTAGCAGCCAGTGCGGCAAATACTTCAAGCTGTGCATTAGGTAGTGCAGAGATACCAAATATTGTTAATCGCTCTGGTAATAAAATTTTTAATTGCGCTTGGCTGGTATTTTCGAGCGCAGCCAATAAGGCTTCATGCATATTGCCACGGTGATAAGCACTTTGCTCTAAAGTTTCAATCGTATGGTTTACTAATCTACGCCAAAGTTCTGGTTGCCAAAGTACATTGCTTGTATCAACATCATCTAAAACATCTTCACCTTGTTGCCAAGTTTCTAACCAATTTGGGCGGTACATTAAATATTGATCGTAAACATCGGCTATTTTTTCGCACAACATAAATAACTTTTGCTGCTCAAAAGTTAATGTTTCATTATGAACTTGGCTTTCCAACTGGGCATCATTGGCTAAATAGCTTTTGAGAGATTCAAATAACGGCTCATTCAAATAGCTAGGTAAAATATCAAAGATTTTCCACGCCATATTATTTTTATTAAATGCGGACTCTGCAGGTACATCTGGCAGTAACTTTTGATACAAACGCCATATAAAACTTGATGGCAATGGAAAATCAACTTGTGCAACTATGCCTAACTCTTGTGCTAATCCTATTTTGATCCATTGAGACATACCAGGAGATTGCACTAGAATCGCTTCTTGAGAAAAAGGACTCGATAAAGGGTTTTCTTTAATCAAAGAATTAAGCTGAAATTGCAGGGCTTCTAATCGATTCGATTGAATTATGTGCAGCATGAAGTTGATGTTCCGTAAGCATTTTTATCTTATAAGCAGTGTAAGGCATATTTAATTCAAAGCTAATGTTTTTTGTTAAATATTGTCACTCAAGACCTGATAAAGGATAAATAAAATATTCTTAGATTTACCCTTTATAAATGGAACTCATAAATTATTTTATTCTTTACCTTTTTTCATTTTATTTAAAGCCATTACTTTCTTTTTGACACTTAATAATTGTTGAAAGTTTTCATTATCTCTTGGTACTTTTTCTAGCTGTAATAACAATTTACTAGCGCGAGTTAAATAGTTAATTTGTGTTTCATTTTCTTGGTAGGCTTTTATTAATGCTTCTATCAATGTGAGCTTAATACTTACGTGGTTGGGATAAATATTCAAAATAGCGGATAGATCTGTGATTGCGTCTTGGTAGTTATGATTATTGTAATAATTTACGCCTAATTGCTTCGCATCTTCAGTTACTTGCTTACCGTGCTTACTAAGTGGTTCTATTACAAATTGGTCTACTTGGAGCATTACGCAAGCCTGCTCTTCAAACCTTTCTACTATAGATAAAAGTAACAAATTTGACTTTTCTTCCATGTTTAGATGCGAGTAAGCTTTTGCTAATTCTAATTCAATTTCACCCGTCAAATTATCACCTAAGCTTTTACACAATGACTGAGCCACTTCTAGCTGTTTAGATGCGTTTAATTTATCTTTATTAGTATATGATAAACATGCTGACGCCAAAGACGTTAGTATATTGTTTTCAGTACTCTTAAAATCCCTATCAATATTTGATAACTCTCTCATCGCACTTTTTGTATGATTGTCTAAAGTAATCGTATCTTTGGGGTCTGAGTAATCAAAAACGGCTCTTACATATTCAAGCCCTTTATCTGGTGTATGATGTACGGAGTTTTTAGATAAACTTAATGATTTTTTAAAAGCATTTATTGCCTTGTCATAATCTGTATTTTGTTCACAAATATAGGCATACTCCTGCATTAAACTCAAAGATCGTGGCGAAGTTTCTATTGCTTTCTCTAAAGTGATTTTGGCCAATTCAAAATCACCTTGTGCCTTATAGTTTTTTGCCAACCATTCAAAACCGGGAATATATAAAGGGTTATCAGCTAATAATTTTTTAAATACATTCGTTGCTTTATCGAAGCATCGATATTGCATATAAACTTTACCTAAACCAATTGCTGCCCAAAAACAATTTTCAACATTGATATATTGCACACAAATTTCTTCTGTCGCAGCAAATTCCCCTAGTTCAAATAATTGTTTTGATTTTATCGCTAAACAATCATGTAAATATCGATTTTTTTCTTTAATTTTTGCATCACATAAAGTTAAGACTAACTCAGCGGATTGATGATCTAACGCTAAATATATTTGAGCCAGCTCTGCTTTTTTATCCATGGTTTGTAGTAATCTTCTGAGCAACTCTTTCGTTGTAAATGGCTTAGTTAAATAAGTATCAGGCTTATGCTCCATGGCACATAAAACCATTTCTTGGCTCGATTCAGCAGTGATCATCAAAACTGTACAAGTGCGTTTAATTAAACCATTAACCCTAAGCTCTTCAAGGGTTTGTTGACCATTCTTTTTGCCTTCACCTAAGTCATAACCTAAATAAATAATGTCATAATCATGTTCTTTACAGTTTTTAATCGCATCATAGCTATTTCTAACACTATCAACTTGACCTATGCCTAATGAAGCCGTCGCATTTTTAATTAAATCACGGAATACTTTGTAGCTTTCAATAATTAAAGCTTTTTTTGTTGCAAAACTTGTTTCTAACATCTTTGATTATTTACCATAGAATTCAAGCCATATAATAGATATTAAGTAATCTACTATGCTGTACTTTATTGTGTTTTAAAATCAGTTTTAGCCTAAACGCCATTATATTAAGAAGCAAGTTTTACCCATTTTATCTTTTAAATCCACTAACATTATTTACCTAAATATATTGTTAAGTCTAAAGATTATGTTTAGTGTGAGGTAACATAAATTTATTTCATTATAATATGGCAATTTTATATATCACTGGCGCCGGTGTAAGCGCACAAAGTGGCATCCCCACTTTTAGAGGCGAAGATGGCTTTTGGACCATAGGCAGTGAAAACTATACACCACAGCAAATGGCCACTCGTGCCATGTATCAGCATAATCCGCAAGAGTTTTTGAAATGGTATTATCATAGATTTGTTACATACAGACATCATGGTCCTAATGAAGTACATCACTGGTTAAGTGATAAGCAACTCATTACTCAAAATATTGATGGGCTAGATAGTAAAGCAGGTAATACTCATTATATTTCAATTCATGGTCGAATTAATGAAATGACACTATTTCATGAGCAAGGAGAACCCGTAAATCGTATTATCGCACCTTGGGATCAAGTAGATGAAACACAACTCACCAAATCATTATTAGACTTATTTAAAATAGGTAAACACGGTCCTAAATTGAATGAGTCTTTAAAACCTTATGTAATATTATTTGATGAATTTTATACTAAACTATATCAAATAAATAAAGCACAACAGCAAATGTTACAAGCTGAAAAAATCGTGTTTATCGGCACATCTTTTAGTGTCAATATCACGCAAATAGCCATTGAGACAGCAAGGCAGTACGATATTCCGATTGAAGTTGTTGACCCTGAACCTTGCCATATTTTACATTCAAATGTGACTTATCACAAAATGACAGCGAGTGAATATATCACTCATTAGCCTTATTTCTGTTTCGATATGCTTTTTTTGCTTTTCGCCCTTTTTTATATAAAATCGGGCGTAAAATACGTCTTAATCGCGGAAATAAGTAAGAAACTGTAGTTAAGTAACCACTAGATTTAGGTAGAGATACCTCTACAGCCTCACCGCTTGCTACGTTTATAATAGCGTCAGTTACTTGTTGAGCTGTACTCATAGGTTGTGAAAAAACGATATCCTCCACTTTATCAATTTCATCCATAATAAAACCTGTATCAATTGGACCTGGAGATACGAGTCCTATATTAATATTTGTTTCCTGAACTTCATCAGATAACGCATAAGTAAATGCACGTAGCCCAGCTTTTGTTGCGGAGTATGTCGCAGCCCCTTGTAATGGCGTACGCCCAGCAAGTGATCCAACATTAACTATAGCGCCACTATTCTTTTGTTTCATATAAGGCAAAACCAAACTAGATAAATATATAGGTGCAGTTAAGTTCACTTCAACCATGTTTGCCAAATCATCTGGCTTATTGGCAATAACGTTACCCCTAGCATGAAAACCAGCATTATTGATTAGTACATCTATAGAACCAAATTTGTTAATTACCTCATTAATCGCTTTATCACACTTATTAGAGTCAGTCACATTCATTGGAATTACTAAAACTTGTGTTGCTTTCTCTAATTCTGAAGCAATTTTATTTAACGCTTCTATATTTCTTGCAATCAAAACAAGGTTGGCACCTAATTTTGCAAAACTTCTGGCTGTTTGTGCACCCACACCTGCCGACGCACCGGTTATTAAAACTGTTTTATTACGAAATTGATTCATTGGTTAATTCTGTATGTAGGTCTTAAAGTTTAAACTAACATGAAGGTAATACTTAAATCATCTTAAAATCACAACAAAAAGAATTAGTTTCATCAACTGGGTTATTTCATTTACTATGGTGGCGATTATATTATCTGCTGTTGGCTATAAATATCATCAGTTAAAACAAGGCGGCGCTGTCATAGCCACACAATTAGGCGCTGAACTTGTGCCGCCAAATACATACCACCCTTTAGAAAAACAACTTATAAATATTGTAGAAGAAATCGCAATTGCAGCCCATACAACCGTACCACACGTTTATTTGCTTAAGCATCACTCTAATATTAATGCATTTGCAGCAGGTAACAATAGCAAAGATGCCATAATAGGTATCACGCGAGGCGCTTTAGAGAAATTAACACGAGATGAATTACAAGCTGTGGTTGCACATGAGTTTAGCCATATCGTAAATGGCGATATCCGGTTAAATAACAGGTTAACAGCCTGTATCTTTGGAATTAGTTTTATCGGTTTGATTGGTGAAGGTTTAATTAATCATGCTTTACATAACTCAAAAGGGCTTACTAGTAAAAATAATCCATTTGGTTTTACTGTTTTAATTGGTTTATTTTTAGTGATTTATGGTTTAATTGGCACCCTATTAGCCGATATGATTAAAGCTACCATTTGCAGACAACGTGAGTATTTAGCAGATGCAACTGCAACACAATTTAATCGTAACCCTCATGCCTTAGCCAGTGCTTTACAAGTAATAGCAGGATTAAAAACCAATAAAATAAAGCGACACTATCAACATCAATATAGTCATTTGTTTTTTACGTCAACCTCTCTACTTGGTTTAATTGGTTTTCCACTCACCCACCTTTATTAAGCAGAATAAAAAAATTAAACCCTAGATTTAATAATAAAATAGCTAAAAGAGAAAGGAGTAATTTTTATAATTATCAGGCTATGATGTTATCTGCTTCACGTGCACAATATGAACAAACTAAAGAGCAAATAATTGAAAGTAAAAATGTCACAATCAAGCCACTTATAAATGATGTGTCTAACGAGTTAATTGATATTGCACACGACCCAAAGCAAGTTATTGTATTGACTAATTTATTAATTTTAAGTGATGACTTTGAGCAAAGCACCAAACAACTCAAGTTGATTTCGAAAAGTGAATTAATTGATTTAAATACTTTGGATAAATGTGAAAATTGATTAGCGAGTGTCAGTCTAACAAATAAGTTTAAGTTGATTGAAATCGCAATCAGTGCCCTTCACTGTTTAAATAAAAATATGCAAAAGCAAACAACAGCGCTTTTACTTCAAGTTATAAATCTAGGAGATAAAAATCAAATTTCAGCTTGGGCTTTTTATGAATTATTAACTTATCAATTAGTAAAACCGAATAAAGTAAACTTTTTGAAATCACAAAAACAGTTATTAACCAGTTGGCGATATTTAATCAGTATTATGGCGCATTTTGGATCAGATAGCCTTGAACAGGCACAACTTGCTTATTCAAATACAGCATCAGCTTTTAAGGTAAAGCAACAATCCATTTTAAGTCTAAACGCATTAAATTTAAGTGAGGCTAAAATGCATTTAGATTACCTAGCTAAATTGCCAATCAAAAATAAAAATGCGTTATTACACGCTTTAGAGTTTTGTATAAAACATGATAAAACAATAACTGAAAACGAGACGATTCTTTTATATGTATTAAGTACACGGCTCGAACTTCCCAGCCTTATTATTGAATAATACTTCACCTTTTAATATCTCATTCACTATACTTACAGATGTATTATATTGTTAGGTGGATTCAATTTTGGAAGCTATCGTTGGCATAATTGCTTTATGCATTTTTACAGTTATCATGTATTTTTCAATGAAGATTTGGTCTCGATTTTTTAAAAAGCAACTACATCATTAATTGCTATAATTAACATTATTTTGAGGCCTAATTAGCGCACACCATGCATCGCGCGTTTTAATATAGGTGATAACAATAATAATAAAACACCTGAACCAATACCTACCCACATTAAAAATTCAAATAATTGGGTATAGGTTTTTGCGGCTTCAAAAACATTAACCTCAGCCCCATTAGTGTCTATCGCAGCAAGTTTGCCTAATCGCATCGCAACGACTTCAGACAGTGCCGTAGCCAAAAACCACACTCCCATAGATAATCCCACTACTCTATGTATTGCCAGTTTAGTCACAGCAGATAAACCAACTGGTGATAAACACAATTCTCCTGTTGTATGTATAAGATAAGCTAATACTAACCACCATAAGCTAATTTGACCTGCTTCATTTGGAAATTGAGCTCCTAATACTAAAACACCAAATCCAAGTCCTGCTTGAATGATCCCTAAAGCAAATTTAACAGGAATATTTGGGTTCAAATTATATTTATCAAGCTTCACCCACAAGGCCGCGAATGGCAGTGCTAATAAAATGATAAATCCAGCATTTAATGAGCCAAACTGACCTGCAGCAATTTCAATTCCTCCTAAGTTACGGTCGACAACGCGATCAGCAAATAAAGTCATAGAACCTGCAGCTTGTTCAAATAAAGCCCAAAACACAATAGTTGAACCTATTAATACCATAAGCACTATCATTTGCTGCATTTCTTCTTTAGTACCTTTTAGCACTGCGTAAGCAACGAGCCCTACACCAGAAACCAATAACAATAATTGCTGCGCCGCAAATACCATAGGTTCATGTTGTATTACCAACCAAAATACACTCAGACTCAAGATAGATACAATATAAATTAAATGCTCAGTAGTTATAAAACCAAAAAGCTTTTTATATAACACATCTGGATATTCAGGCTCTGCCAAGCCTTTTAAATATTTGCCACCTTTTATAAAAGTAAGTAAACCTATCAACATGCCAATTCCTGCTGCACCAAAGCCATAACCCCAACCATAAGCTTCACCTAAATACACACAAATAATTGTTGCAGCAAATGAACCTAAATTTATGCCCATATAAAAAATCGTAAAACCCGACTCTCTTCGAGGATCATCTTGTTCATATAATTGGCCAACTATGGTTGATATATTTGGTTTTAAAAAACCGACACCTACAACAATAAACGCTAAAGCAAGATAAAAAACATTGAGTGCTGCAAAGTCTTGTATTTTAATTGTTTGTGTTAAAATGGTACCTGCTAACATGATTGAGCCATCATTTAAGGTAATATCAGATTGTAATACAGTTCCTGCAGCATACTGCACAGCTTGATGCCCCTCTACAGCCATTAGCAAATGCCCTAAACATAATAATATCCCTCCAAACAATACCGCTTTGCGCATTCCTAAGTAACGATCAGCTAACATGCCGCCAATCACAGGTAATGCATAAACTAATCCTGCATATGCTCCTAAAATCTCTAAACCTTCACCATCCGAAAATAAATGATATTTAGTTACATATAAAAGCAATAGATACTTCATGCCATAAAATGAAAATCTTTCCCACAACTCAGTGGCAAAACAAACATATAGCCCCTTTGGGTGACCAAATAATTCATCTTCAGAGCTATTTGAAGTCGTTTCTGTTTCTGCCATAAATACTCCATGTACTTATATTTTAACAAATATAAATCTAGTATAGATATAACTATCCTCATTACACCAAGTAAGCTGATGTATAAATTGTAAATTATATAAAAACTACCTATCCACAAATTTGTTGCTATATTTTGTAATGACAGGCAGTGAACTTGGAAGTTAACATGTTAGTGTTAAAAAATTATTTATTAAAAAACTTTGAACAACTTTTCATCTTGATCATATTAGTAAGTGTTTCATCTATAGTTTATTTTTTCCCGCATAAACTCGCATTTTTAAGTTTTTTCTTTATCCCTGTACTGATGGGTGCCTCTTATTTAGGCACAAAACAAGCGATCCTAGGCGCTGTTTTTTCTATCATTATGGTGTCTGTGTATGCCTTTTATTTCCCAGCTAAGTTTTATGTAGATAATGACAGCTTATCTTTACTTGCCAGCATTTCTGTATGGGGCGGTTTCTTAATTTTAAG
Organism: Pseudoalteromonas sp. C2R02; assembly: GCF_018860845.1. Taxonomy (NCBI): domain Bacteria; kingdom Pseudomonadati; phylum Pseudomonadota; class Gammaproteobacteria; order Alteromonadales; family Pseudoalteromonadaceae; genus Pseudoalteromonas; species Pseudoalteromonas sp. C2R02. The sequence goes on from NZ_JAHKQC010000032.1 coordinate 41,496, forward strand.
CGGTTCTGTTGTTGGTTACTTAAACCAACAATTAAAACAAAAGCTACTCGAAGCCAGTAAAATGAGTAGTGAGCTTGACGACAACGCAGAGCTTTTAAACAAAACAACAACTGAATTAATAGAATTTGCTAATAAATTTGACCAAAAAGTTGCTGAACGTACTTCTACTTTAGAAAAATCAAAACAAGAAATTGAAACACACAAACATAAAATTGAAGATGCACTTTATTCAACCATGGATGCCGCAGTTGTAAAGTTAATGATTGAAAAACGTTTAAGAACAGAAAAAAGACGGATCAGCATTTTGTTTTGTGATTTAGTGAGTTTTACACTTTACTCAGAACAAAGACGTGCTGAAGTTGTAATAACCGACCTAAATAACTATCTAGCCTCAATGGAGTCAGTATTATTGCTTTATAAAGCACATATAGATAAATATGTAGGTGATGGCATAATGGCGGAATTTGGTGCACCAATCGATTATGAGTGTCATGCATTGATGTCAGTTATGTCAGCTTTAAAAATGCAAGAGCAACTCAAACATGATGACTTTCCTTGGCAGATGCGTATTGGTATTGCAACAGGAGAACCTATTATTGGTTTAATTGGGCATAAACGACAGTCATATACTGCATTAGGAGATGTTGTTAATTTGGCATCTAGAATAGAAAGTTTATGTAAACCAGGTGAAGTTACTATAGACCTTGATACCTATGAGGAAGTTAAACAATACTTTGAGATTGAGTCTATTTATATTTCAGAAAAACGCTTAGAAATGTCTAGTGATTTAGCTGATAAAATTAATAGAGAACTCGTAATTTGGCATAAAAGAGAAACAGCCCCGCAAGCATGTATTCTAGCGATACTTTATGAAGAAGGCGGAGATTTTGATAAAGCAAAAAAATTCTATAAAAATGCGATGGATCTCGACCCTGAAAATTCTGAAATTAAAATAAAATTTGCTGAATTATCATTGGAGTCTGATGTTGTAAAAGACGTGCCAATTAAAGGTCGAAAAAAACCAAGTCACTTATATCGTGTTATCTCAATAAAAAACCCTTTATACGATACTGAGATTATTCCTAAATTGCTATTAGATATGTATATTTCTGAGGTTGAACGCCTAGTTAAATATCCTGAAGATATTTTATTACCCGTTGAATGCCTAGATGGCTCTATCGGTTACTCACGTGTAGTGGGATTTTTAGCTTACATCATAGCTGATAAATTAAACTTACCTGATAAAGAAAAAAAGGATATTTTAGAAGCGGGTTATTTATCCGATATCGGAAAGTCAATTATCCCTCACCATTTGCTAAATCGACGAGGAGGTTTAAATAAAGTTGAATTTTCTGAAGTTATTAAACACCCAATAGAAGGATTAAGAAAACTCAAAAGTATGGGTTATCAAAATCATACTATGTTAAACCTTATCGCTTGCCATCATGAATACTTTGATGGCAGTGGTTATCCAAATAGTTTAACGGGTGCAGATATTCCTCTTGGGGCGAGGATCATTGCGATTTCAGAGGCATATACCTCTTTAACTTCTTGGAGGCCTTATCGTGAAAAATGGGAATGCAATGCTGCGTTTTCTGAATTACAAAAACATGCCGACAATGGCAAGTTTGACCCTGAATTGATGCAAATATTTGGACATATATTATTTGAGAATAAATCAGATATTGAAATCACCCATTTAACCGAAAAAGTCATTCACTAACAATTTATTTTATATTTAGCATAAAAAAGAAAAAGCCAATATCTTAGTACTGACTTTCAATGATAGTTAATCTCTTTATAGCATTTAAGTTACTTAACTGGACTTAAAGATCAGCATAACCAAATTTTTGTTTTAATGCCTTTAATTCAAAACGGTATGATCTATCACTTTTCCATCCAAAGTCTTTCATACACTGTTTAGCTAAATCATCTTTTTTCATGTCAGTTCTAACCTGATGAACAGAATTGCTGTTAGATTGATTACCCCTATTACTTTGCATATTACAGTTTTGTTGTGAATTTACATTCCCAGATACGGATGCTGTCGCAGTTTTAACGATATCATTATTATTAGAGCATTGATTAGACGTCCCGCCTGTTTTATAAATGGCGTACTCTTCACACCTTTTTGTATTTGATTTAAATTTAGCAATCACTTTTTGTTTTTCAGTTAAATAGTCTTTTCTATATCTTACACAGTATTTAAATTGGTCTCTGTCGTGTTCTAAACAATAGTCTTGTGCGTTTTTCATCGGACTAGTGCTTTTACAAGCTGTAATGCTAAATAGTAAACTTAAAGTAATTAATTTAACTGAATAAATTATTAAGTATTTTTTCATCAACTTTAACCTTTTAATCGTTTATTAATACAATCGTGTTTTGGCTGTACTTTAAATTTAGACTAATTTGTTAATTAATAAACCTTTTCTCTCTTCATCTTCTTTTTTTACAAGCAATGAGGCCTGTAATAGTAAATTATTAGTTTTTTGTTCTGAAGTATCTTTTGCATAATCGGTATCTAATATACGAGATCGAGAGGCGCTGCTATTAATACTAGAGGTTTCATATGTTGATATTTGACTATTTAATCCATTTGTATCTGCACCTAATGCGGTAGCACTGGCACTCACTACTTCTAAAGCTTCATTTATCGCTAATTGTGTATTAGTAGGATCACTTACATCTAAACCAGAAATAAAACTCGACTCTCCCAATGCCTGTTCAGCCACAAGGTTAATCTCTTGTGTTAATTGGTCTAATTCACCTTGAATTGCACTATTAGAATATAATGGGTTCCCTGATTGAATAGACAATTCATTAGCTCGAAATAATGTACTGGTGATGGAGGAGAGTTGTGCTTCAGTAACATTATTTAAATTAACTTGATCTTGTGAGTTCACTGTTCGTTGATTTAACTCATTGATCTGAGATGTTAATCTGTTTGATATTTGTAAGCCTGCAGCATCATCTTTAGCCGAATTGATCTTATAACCAGATGATAGTTTTTCATTTTTTCTAGCTTCTTTTTGGCTAATAAGTCAATTTGACTGGTCGCTAATGTAGGTTTGTTGATTGAGAAAGTCATAACTAAGCCTTACATTCAAAAATTTACTTTATTCTTATAGTGTAAACCAAATTGTAAATTTCAGACTCAACTTTATAAAATACTATTTCAATTAAAAGTAAAATTTATTCCTCTAAATTCAGGTAAATAAAATAGGCACTTAACGTGCCCTTTGTATTGATTGGTATAATAATTAAACTGGAATACCAGCCCTTTTTTGCTGTAAGTAAAAAGCAAGTTTATCTTGCTTAGATATTTTAATGCCTTTCTTTTTCATCATTTCAGATGACATTTTTAAGTTTGGCATATTATCAAAGTAATACCTGTGTTTATCTATCATTTTACGTGCGGCTTTTTTCAAAGTTTCTAGTTTTTTGGCTAAATCTTCAACTTCATTTAACCATTCTTCACCGCCTATATTTTCGTTCATTACATCAATGACATCTGATGTATTTGTACATACTAAATAATAACAACCTAATAATGGACACGTATCAAATACGGTATAATCTAGTTTTTCACCGCTGGTAAGCATTTTATTAATAGCATGCTTTTCCTGGAAATCCCTACCTATTTCATGAATAAGCTGAACGATACTCGCCATCGCTGATACTCCACCTATGATAGGATCACCCACTCCGCCAGCACCGGTTGCATGTACGGCTACTTTTGCAGAAAAAGAAGCCGTTGAACGGCCAGCTTTAATTAAGTAATGCTTAGCTTGACGATCGACACAACGCTCAATCGCTGCAACTGCTTTTGCAGGGTCTCCCGCTTTGGCAACATCTTCGTACTTTGTCACTTTATGTTTAGTATAATAATTCTTTGCTGTTTTTTTCCAGTTATCGATTACGTTATAACCTGAGCGTAATACCCCCGCATAAGGCAGCATTTCAGTGATTAAATCGGCCATAAAACCTTGACCTAATTCAGCTGCTATCTCTTCCATTATCTCGCCAGCAGTACCGGTATTATTAAACAACTCACTACAGAGACTTTCCATCGCCTTTGTTAAGGCACTTTTACTATTTCCTGCAGCTTGGGCTGTGCCTTTAATCGCATCTTTAGCCGCATCTCCACCCTCTTTTATTCTTTTTAACTGATTTAATGCTGTAACTTTCTTCTTTTTACCCAAACCGAATAGCGTGCGGCTATGAAGCTTTCGTTCTCTAAATAAGTTATGTAATAATGCTTGTTGCTCTTGAAGAATAGCATCCATAGGTGACAATAATTTATCGTTTTGAGATAGCATTTTATCTAGCTCTGTTACCAAATCTCTATGGTTTCGGCTACTTTCTTCCCATTCTACACCTTTTGAAAGCTTCCATGTATTGAAGCATGTTCTAAGATAAGAAACCTGTTTTTGTGTTCTGAGTAAATCGTATTGTTCGAGAGCTAAATCAACTTGTTTTAACTTTTGACTTCGCGGTTTAGTTAAACCTAGCTTAGTACCTCTCATCCACTGGTCATAAGATACAAACATGCGATTCCTTTTTATTATTTTTCTTAGATGATACTTAACATGCTAAAGCTATTTAGGAAATTAATACAGTAAAATTATACTGATAGGAGCAGTATTAAAAATGCGCTATATTTATACTCCAAGTAGTACTAAATTTTTAACTTTATGATATTTCAGAGAAAGTGATAAGCAGTGTTTTACTTGTGTGGTGGGTAGTGACGCTGTGCGTTTAAAAATAATGGCTCTGTTGTCTTCAAAAGTTAATTCATCTGTATATAACACTTTAAATGTATCAACTAATTTAGTTTTACAATTAAAATATATTGCATAATGTTCTGGATTTTTTTGTTTCCAATCAATTCTAATAGGGCTGCCATTTTTTACATGATAGCTTGGCTCACCCCATTTTAAACTTTCAGTTACCTGCCCCAGTCCCAGCTCATTTGCAAGTTCAAAAATAAGCGCTCTAACAAGCAGCAGTTTTGTTTTAATATCTTCTGGATAAGTATCAAATTTTGATTTTACCATTTCATTCATTTTAAATTTAATTTCATCTCCACTAAAGACTTACTAAACCCTACTTTTTCATAAGCGTTCACTGCCGCTTGATTATCTTCATATACATCAAGGTAAACATCATAAATACCTTTACCCTTTGTCCATTCAATAAGCTTATCTATAATCATTTTATTTATGCCCAAACCGCGATACTCAGGATCTACATACATAAAACCTAAATAAGAATGGACCTCATGAATTAAAGAAGATGTTTTTGATGGTCTGATTTGGGCGTAACCTGAGCCAATAATTTCGCTATCATTAACAGCAACCAGTAAGCATGTATTGTCATCATTTATCATTCCCTTTAAGTCATAATAACTTGCATCAAGTGGCTTAATAGATGAGTTAAAAGGTCTCTCAGCTTCTAATACGTTTTGTTCAAATACTAATAATGTTTCTAGATCTGCAGAAATCGCTTTTCTTAATTGTATATTTTTCATTGATAATTCTTATTCTGGTGTGTTATTGCTTTTATTAATTAAACATTGCCAATAGCCAACATCTATCCATTGATCAAATTTATGCCCTATTTCTTCGAAATGCGCGACTTGTTTCATGCCTAATTTTTCATGTAACGCGATACTAGCTGGGTTGGGTAAAGAGATACCTCCAATTGCAACATGGTAACCTGTGCTTTTTAATTGCTCTAATAGTTGGGTGTATAGCTTAGTACCCCATCCCTTAGTTGTGGCTTTATGATCTAAATACACTGTTATTTCAACAGAGTGTTTATAAGCACAGCGTCCTTTCCAATTACTTGCATACGCATAACCTATTATAACATCATCATCTTGGGCGACTAACCAAGGTAAATTACTTGATTTCGTATTTTCAACTCTCAACACCATATCTTCAAACGATACTGGCTCACTCTCAAAAGTGATTGCCGTATTAATTACATAATAATTATAAATACGGATTATTTCGCTTATATCTAAATCAGTTACAGCTCTGATCACATTAGCACCCTTTATTTTTCTTTTTGATAGGAAATAAATTAAACCAGAATGCCATTTCAAACAAAAAACCTAATATCATGAAAATAAAAGACCCAGTTTGATTGCCTAAACTATATAAGCTTAGTGCAGCAATAATAAATAATACCGCCATTAATAACCTTATTATTGTTTTCATTGAGTTCCTAAAATGTAAAATGATTGAATAAATTTAAAGTGCGAGCTTTTTTCCTTTAATGGAGTAGATCAAAGGTATTTTTTGTTCTTTAAATCTCATTTGATAGCCATGACCTGCTACTAATTCTAACCCTTCAAAACAATCATATGGGCTATATACATGCTCTTTAAAACTTTCAATGGTAATACCTGCTGTTATAAGGGCCTGTATCACATCACTCATTGTATGTGGCCAAGTGACAACGGTGGATTTCTCACCCGTGCAATTTTCGGTATAGGTACCTTCATATTCAATATCGGGCTGTTGATTATTAAAATATGAATAGCCACCTAAAAGATCGTTAAATGGATGAAACTCAACTAAATTAACTTGACCACCTACCTTTAACGAATCAAATACGGTTTTAGCCCAAAGATCTAAATCATTTAACCAACACAATACCCCATAAGAAGTATAAACAACATCGAACTCTTGCTGGTTTTTTATACCAAAAGCATAAACATCCTGATTAATGAATTCTGCTTTAAGCCCCGTTTGTATTGTTAATTTTTTTGCATACTCAATTGCCTTCGATGATAAATCAACGCCAGTAACACTTGCCCCTAATCGTGCCCACGATAATGTATCTTGTCCAAAATGACATTGAAGATGCAGTAGTGACTTCCCTTTAACATTACCCACTTCTATTAATTCTATTGGGTTTAAAGAGCACGCTCCTTTTAGAAATTTTTCAACATCATAAAATTTAGAGTCAACATGAACTTCAGTTCTTTTGTTCCATGCTTGCCTATTAATTTCAATATAATCCAAAGTCAGGCCTTATTATTAGTTTTCTTTATAATGACATATATAATTTTTAGAATTAATTACTAAGCGAAAATAAATGAAACAATATGTAAATACCTTACAATCTTAATTATTGAAATTTATTACAAACAGATAAACTTAATGTAATTCCCATACGTATTGGTAAGTAATATAAAATTACAGGTTTAAATTATGTTTTCTTTTTTTAAAAAAGACCCAATCAAAAAATTAGATAAGTTATATAAAGACAAACTTGAGCAAGCAATGCATGCACAGAGAAATGGTGATATTAGATCTTATTCAATGATCACAGCTGAAGCTGAAAAAATTAACGATCAAATTACTCAGCTAGAAAATGAAGCTAAAACGTGAGTATGCTTAAATAAGCTATTGTTTAAATTTTTTATGGAATTCTTTAGCTATAATCCGCTGTTCTTGTGGGTTGAAAAATGCTTTTTTATGAGAATCAATAATATGCTGCTGGATATTTTCTTGGCTCATGATTTCATTAATTTCATTGATAATGCTCAACCCAAGTTTACTTTTAGAACATGCGATATAGCCAAAAATGCTTGCTTGAGTATTTTCAATTTCTAGAAACTCGAGTTCTTGTCCTACTTTCTCTGCAGAAAATTGATTAATAAATACAGTACTATATTCAATCACCCCATCTAAACGTCCTTTCATTAGCATTTTTCTTTGGCGATCTGCACTTGTTTGTCCTTCGCCTTTTATAAATAAAGCACTATTAGCTTTTATAAAATCATCGATATATTTTCCGTAGGCTCTACCAATAGTAATTCCTATCTTTAATTGTCGATCAATAATGGCCTCTTTTAATGGCTCTGACGAGTGTATTTCTGATTTTTTACTTTTAAGAATCGTTAGTCGATTAGCTGGAAATGTTGCGATAGGATATTTAGAAAATTGCGCTATCGCCTCGCGTTTTTGGGTTTTAACTTTATTATAAAGACACACATTATCACTATCAGTTAGCTGTCTCCACTCTCGCTTTCTACTACCTTCTATTAAATTAAGCTTAAATTGGGATGGCAGTCTCTCGCCTATATGAACCATTAATCCTGTAATCAAATCTAATTCGCTTTTTGGATCAGATACAGCAATATCTGTTACGACATCAATTGTAATAATCTCAGATGCATAAGATAAAACACTAAAGTGTATCATTAAACATACAACAATAATTCGCATAAGGTATCTTTAAAATAAAATATGCTATAAGTATAGTTGATGAAATTGCTAAATAATTTGAATCTGACTCACATTGTTAAAAAGCAAATCAAACCCTTAAGTCTAGGGTTACTTTTTCAATTCGTGCGGTGCTAATATCACATCATCAAAAACATAAAAAGAATCACTTTTTGCTTGTTGCCACCAAGTGGACCAGTTATCAAGCATATCATCCTTAAGCAATTGCCCATTCTTTAAAGGGGGAATTAAGCTTCCGACAGACATTTGCAAACCATATGGCGTTCGTCGTTTTATCATTTGCGGTAATAGTTTATTAGGGTCATCTATTCCCATACTGCCAACTAGTTCGTAAAAAGCAGCTAAAGTATTAACTTGAAAATTTTTAACTCGCTCACTTTTAACTGTTACATCAATGGCTTTGCTCCTTGCAGGGTCTTGAGTAGCAATGCCAGTTGGGCATAAATTAGTATTACAATGACGAGATTGAATACACCCTAAAGCTAGCATCATAGTACGTGCTGCGTTAACTGTATTTGCACCGACTGCCAGCTTACTTAACAAATCAAAAGCGGATGCTGTTTTACCTGATGCGATAATTCTAATTTTATCCCTAATTCCTAAGCCAATTAATGCATTATGCACTAAATAAACAGATTCTAAACAGGTCATCCCCAGTCGATTAGAAAACTCCACGGGTGCTGCCCCAGTGCCGCCTTCAGCACCATCTATCGTTATAAAGTCTGGATAGATATTCATTTCTATCATTGCTTTACAAATAGATAAAAATTCAGCGGGATTACCAATACACAATTTAAAACCGATTGGTTTTCCTTCACTGAGTTTACGAAGCCTAGATACGAATTGAATTAATCCTTTAGGGGAGTGACATTCTGGATGAGAAGCGGGTGAAATGCAGTCTTTATCTTGATCAATTAAACGAATTCTAGCGATTTCTTCGGTAATTTTAGCTTTAGGTAATACACCGCCATGACCAGGTTTAGCACCTTGAGATAACTTAATTTCAATCATTTTTACTTGCGGTAAATGGGCATTTTTTTTAAAAGCAGCTTCATCAAACTGACCAGCTAAATTACGACAGCCAAATAACCCTGAGCCAATTTGCCAAACAATATCGCCACCATGCTTTAAATGGTATGGACTCAAGCCACCTTCACCAGTGTTATGACTAAACTGACCTTTTTTTGCGCCTAAATTAAGTGCTTCTATCGCATTATTACTTAATGACCCAAAGCTCATTGCTGAAATATTTAATCTTGATGCACTATAAGGTTGCAAACAATCAGGGCCACCTATTAATATTCTTCTTTTCTCTTCTAATACAGTTTTAGGTGCCAATGAATGCCAAAGGCTTAAATAATTTTCAGACAGTAAATCTTGTTGGCTACCAAAAGCGATGGTGTCTCGGGTGTTTTTAGCTCGTTGATAAACCAAAGAACGCTGCTCTCTGTTAAAAGGCTTTTCTTCAGTATCATTAGCAATAAAGTATTGCTGAATTTCTACACGAAAAGACTCTAAACCATAACGCATATATGCCACAACGGGATAAAGACGGTTTAGACTATGCTTGGAAAAGTAAATATCGTAGAAACCCACAACACTATATAGCACACTCATCATCAAAATAATAAATGTCATATCATCAGAATGATATTGCCACAAAGCAAAACTTGATGCGTTACCTAATGTTAAAACAAGCCAATAACACTTTTGCATAATTGTCATTAACATTTCCTTTATTAATTTATCTAACTTTCATAAACAAAGCATTATTTAATAAATTACACTAGTACTCAGAATCTTTTTTAGAAAAAGTAAAAAACACCGATTAATACATTAACGCTGATTAATCATATAGTAAAAAGTTAAAAAATATATAGTCATGAATAAAGTTTAAGCTTAGTACTGCCACGTTTATCCAAATTAAAAATATGAGTGTATATTCATATATTAGAACAATTAAATCATAATGATTCCAACGTAGTGTTAGCTTCATTTTTGTAGCTTAGCTTAAATTTAAATGGAGCCATAATTAGTGTGTTAAATGATTAAGTATAAGAGACTCTAAAACATACTATTTATTAACTTAGATAGCCTCTGAATAAAGGACTAAATAAAGCCAAAAATTATAGACAAGCATTGCTATCTTGCCGGCTATATAAGTAATACTTTGAATTAAACCCTTCAAAAATCACGATAAATATATCTAAACAATATAATTAAAGTTTTACTGAATTGTGAACATTCGCAGTATTAACATAATATTTCCGGCCGCTTATCCCTTTACACTTTAAAATAACATTAAATTAAGTCAACGTACCTATTTTAGAGTTAATGTTTTAACAAGGATAGAAAATGCATTACTTAATATTATTGTGTCTTTTTTTTATATCAGCTTGCGGGGGTGGCGGTTCAGATAAATCTATCACTATAAAACCGGCAAGTAATCAAGCGCCTATTATTGATGTTCCAACAAGTTATTCTGGGCAAAGTGGGAGTTTACTTACGATTGAGCATAGTGTGATAGATCCAGAAAATGATCCAATTACATTGGTATGGTCAAAAAACGAAGCACCGATTTCAATTACACATTCCACATTAAATAAAACAAGTTTTCAATTACCTGATGTAAGCGATGAGCAAGAATTCTCTCTCACCCTAACTGCTACAGATAGTAAAAGTGCCAACACATATCAAGATATTACGATTCGTATTTTGCCAAAATCAGAGCAAACCAACATCGATTTAGCACAAAACTATACTGGTATTGAAAATACCTATCTGGAAATAAATGCCTTAATAGACTCTGCATATACAATTTCTGAAATAAACTGGCAATTAGACCAACAATTAATGGGGGATTTATTCAAAAAAAATAACTTAAACGGTAATACAGCCGAATCTCAATTAAGAATATTACTGCCTTTTGTTAATCAAACCACAACCTTTAACGGCATTATTAGTGTTGAATCAGGTGGAAAAATGACTCAAAAGCCAGTAAACATAACAGTAAAGCCGCAAAATAGTGAGTTTTTAGCGATAACTGTGCCCAATAGCTATAGTGTAAATGAAGGTGAATTGGGTGAAGTTACCGTAAATATCAATAGTAGCGATGAACAACCTGAAATATCGTGGCGTTGGCAGGCACATTCAACCGTTCTAAATAATGATAAATCAACTACCGTTTCTTTTACTACACCTGAAGTAGATACAGATCAAAACCATATTTTAGAAGTAACGGTTTCAGCTGCAAATCAAACTTTAATCAAAACTATCCCTGTTACATTTAAAGATATTGTTGAATACTCAGAGATTTCATTGAAAGCGAATAGAACCCTTGCAGTAAAAGGACATGAAGTATTCATTGATATCATTACTGACAACCCACAACAGATATCAGATATTCAATGGCATGTTGATAATTTATCATCTGATGCTTATCACACTGAAAATCATCAAATTAGCTTAACAATTCCAGCAGTAAATACTGGACTTTATATAGATATAAAAATTGAAGCCATTGTTACCTTACAAGACAATTCTCAAACTACTCTATCAGAACAAATTAGAGTATTTAGTGAAGAGGCACTTATAGGAGAAATGGATTTACAATTAGAAACCGATAAGCTAATTAAAGTTTACAATGGTGAAAAGAAATTGTTCGACATTGTAATGACTGGCAGTTATGAATTAATTGATTCTGTTTCAATTGATATGCCTTTTACACTAATTAATTTTGACGTAAAACAAGCAACTCTCAATAACAATCTTATCAATATAGAATTACTGAGTTATTTAATAACACAAGAAAAAGACATGACGTTAAGTTTAACCGCTTACATTGGTGATTACAAAATATATAAATACTTTAAATTCAGAGCCCTACCATCACATTTTAGTATTTACCCAGGTTATACAGAAAGCTTCTTCAGCGGCTCGACAGTAAAGATTTTTAGTCAACTTTATCATGACGGTGTGTTGGTAGAGCACAATCTTAATTGGGATGTAAAAACTGGAACAGGTGAAATACACAATATTGCACCTCTCGAAGCGGAATTTATAAGTTCATCTTATCATTATGGTGATGTGATTTTATCAAGCTCTTACGCAACACAAGGTAGCAGCACAACAACAGACATGTCATTAAACATGTTCAGAGTTTATGAAAATAGCAACGAAGATATTTACTGTTCTTTAAAATATAATAAGCTTTATTGTACTTACAATGATCAAATCATAGATTTTGAGGTAGAAACCAACAAACCTAAACAAATAAAGCTTTCAGATAATGCAGTGTGTATTGTTACACAAAGTGACACATTGAGCTGTAAAGGAGATGTTGCAAACCCTATAGTTTATGACATTATTCAACCACACAGTGCAATCGCTAGACTTAATTTAGTTGGTAATGAAAATGCGTGTATACAATATGAAAATGGTCAGTGGCAATGCTGGGGGACCGATGCCAATTTTAACCAATCACTGATAGAAAAATTTACACGAGCATACAAAATTATTAAACATAAAGAAAATACCTGTGTAGTAGGTGATGGTTTCTTACATTGTTATGATGCAGACAAAAATGAAATATTTAAAGACCGCGACGGCACAGTTAGAAATATTGAAATTAAGTATAACAGCTTATGTTATGACTATACCCATGCTTCTAATGAAGCAGCTTCGATATGTCCTGAGGATTTAAAGTAATCGCAATTTAACGATAAGTGTTAGTTAACATTTATCGTTATCTTATTAAGCTTATGATTTAGTGATTAATAAACTAAAAATCACCTTTCAAGAAACTCTAATAAAGCCTTAAATAGCCACTTTACTTTAAAGCGGCTATTACTTTATACCAATCACTTCTTTAACTAAAATTGACAACCAGATATCAAAAGCTGGTATGTATCCGTATCTTGGTATAAAAATAAGTGCATTTTAATACACTCAAATCAAAGAACCTATTTACCTAGTAATATACATGAGAATCACAGTGACACTGTGGATCATCATGTAATTCTTTCACACTTACGTTTAGCCGACTGTTATTTTGATTGTCCCAAATCACAGCACGCTCATTTTGAGTATCAATCTCAACTATAGAAACAGGATGTTGTTTATACTCAACCCACTCGCCAATATTCAATTCTTTCGCATTCATGATCAATTCTCCTACTAAAAGCTTACAGTTATATACGAAAGAGAAATCAAAAAAGATTAAAATTTAAACTAAAAATAATAATACAAGCCTAAACCATAGTTTAAAAAGACTAATAGATGAGGCTAAAAAATAAAATTATTACCAAATAGCGAACCACTGAGATAGTTCTTAGTCAATAACTTTCATTAACAACATAGACACTAAAAAACGGTAAAAAATGAACTCATCAGCGCAGATAATATATAGTAGATCCCACTAAACTAAGGTGTTTTAATTATCTAGTGGTTATATTGATGGTCTAAATTTTACGCCATTAACCTTTCATATTGCTTGTAATCATCCTGCCGTTTAATATCTAGGTTTACACAATAATTATCAAACTTTTGAAGTCGCCCTACTGCCCCTTGTATACTTTGGTCGATTTCGAAGTGAGTTGAAACCAGTTTTCTGGGGCTATATTGAGTCTACCCACACTCAAAATAGAAGTGCACCAATAAACCGTAAAAGTGGAAGGTTTAAAGGAATGCGAAAAATCCAGGGAGGTAGGCACCAAATTCGCACAGTTATATACATGGCTATGATGTCAGCTATACAATCAAACCCAGTATTTAAATCACATTATAAAAAGTTAGTTGCCGCTGGTAAACCCAAAAAAGTGGCACTGATTGCATGTGTCAGAAAGATGATTGTGATCTTAAATTCAATGCTTAGCGATGGAGTTTTATAGGAAGCGCCAAAAGAGTAAAATTAACTATTGACGCCATAGTCTCTTGTTAGATTTTGTTTGCATCGTAGTCTGCAATTAACTTGTCTATCGGACCACGTTGAACCAGCCTTTGCTGCCAACTAATAGGTGTAGTCTCTGTTATAAGCGCCTCAAAGTTTTTAGGTGCACTTACGATCTTCAATGACCTCAACCCCTTACTTTTATGCTTACTTGGTATATTATTTTTGAGGCAATGTATTAAATGAGAAAATTCATTTTTGTCAAAGACATAAGAATAGAGTCCCATGGGTGGAAATGATAATTTTCGATGAAAGCCAATCTCGTAATATTCTGAGTTATGGCTACGAACAGTTATTCCTTGAAGAAAAGAGCCTTCGTAAGCAATCCATTCACTATCTGTTGTACAAAATTTTCTCCCCTCATTCATTTTTAGGCAAAGAAGAAAAATAACTCCAAAAATTAATAGCTCAATCATGACTCATACTTAAATAGAAATCTAACGAATGATATGAACTCCCCATCCAATTGGCATTTGTGCCATATTGAAAGTGCAAACAGTCAAATAATGGAGAGCCCATATGTCTTTAATTAAAGTTGTTGGCATTGATTTAGCCAAATTAGTTTTTAGTATCCACGGTGTTGATAAGCATGACAAGTGTAAATTACGAAAAACTATCAAAAGAAACAAACTATTAGAGG
>NZ_JAHKQC010000051.1:0-17031 GCF_018860845.1 Pseudoalteromonas sp. C2R02
GTTTATTTTATAGCCTTTTTTTATACTTGTTTTTTGCGTATAATCCGCGCTCGTTTTTTGTTCTGTTTTAATTGAAGTAGCTGTCATCACAGTTTATTGAGGCCTTGAGTGATTGTATTTTTGAGTGTGTTTTTTGCTGTTTCATTATATGTTCTAGCAGTTAAAAAGGGCATGCCAACAAAGCGTTGGTTAGTGTTAGGCAGCTTACTTGGGCCATTTGCATTCATTATGTTTAATTTACATTATCGAAGAGCTTTATTACGCTGTATCCCTGATCATGCGATTATATGGCGAACTTAGCAATATTGGTTGAAGCTAAGCTTATCCAGCGATAGGTAAATCTATAGTTGCTAAGCAGCCTGTTTCATCTGTTCTATTGCTAAGAGACAGTTTACCATTGTGCACTTCCAATATTTGCCTGCATAAAACTAAACCAATGCCCGAACCTTGCTTTTTGGTCGTATAAAATGGCACAAATAAATTGCTTTCATTGCTAATTCCCGCACCTTGATCGCGAATGAATAGCTGAAATCGCCCTTGATTTAATTGCCAGTTGATCTCTATATTCCCGCCGTTGTCTGTTGAATTGATAGACTCAACTGCATTTTTAATCAAATTGATAATTACTTGCTCAATTTGAACCGGATCTATCAATAATTTGACGTATTCACTTGGGATAATTTGGATCTGATTATTTTGATAAAGCGGGATAATTTTATTTATTAAATCATGAAAATCGGTTTGCGCTTTTTTAGGTTCAGGTAAATGTGCTATTTGCTTATAGCTATTTACAAAGTTAGTGAGGTTATTAGCACGCTGGGCGATAATGGAAAGCCCATCAACTAAGTTCTCTTTATGCATTTCAATGTTTTGCTGTTTAGACATCATACGTTTTAATGTTTCACTGATAGAAGCGATGGGAGCAAGAGAATTATTGATTTCATGGCTGATCACTCTAACTAAACTTTGCCAAGCATTACGCTCTTCCACTCTTAATAATTGGCTGACATCGGTCAAAAATAATAGTTTATGCTGTTTACCAGCTTCTCTAAACTCTTCCATATGCACATTAAATTTGCCTTGTTGCTTATTGAAAATAAGGTTCATAACCTTACTTTCACCTCGCTCAAGGTGCTTTAATTGTTCTAGTTGCTCTGATGGTGTTGCTTCTTTAGCGTTCGCAGTTAATCCTAATAGGTTCTGGGCTGCTGGGTTAATAAAAGCAAACTCATTGTCGTCATTTAAGGCTATAGTGGCTACATCTATATGTTTAATGACAGTTTGTAATAAAAACTGGCTTTCTACAGATTCTGTTCTTTGCTTTGTGAGTCTTTGAGCTAAGGAATTTACTGAGTCGACTAATTCATTTAATGCGGTATCACCTTCACTGGTGCGCGCTCTTAAACTGTAATCTCCTTGGATCATGGCATCTAACAAGTTACAAATACTACGAAATTGATAAGCTGAAATTTGATGAATTTTAGTATGACAATAAACGATAATAATGCTGAACAGTAATATAGTGAGTAGCACTAAAGGTGTCGATATATCGGCATACATCATCATAAATATTAATAAAAAAAATACAGGTAAACATGCAATTAAAGATAATTGGGTTAATTGCTTTTCAAAGGAAACTTTATTTTTCATTATAAAATATGAAACCTACATTTTTTCTAATCGTCGATAAAAGGCACTTCTACTTAAACCAAGTGATTTAGCCGCTTTAATGACATTACCATCAAATAAAGACAGACGTTTATCAATAATATTTAGCTCTAAAGTTTCAAGTGTTGCTAAATTATTAGGATCTTCTTTAACTGCTTGAGTAGCGACCGGTACTTTTTGTGTTATTGGTAAACCTAAATCATCAACTGATATTTCATCTGCTTGGCAAAGAATATGTGCACGTTCCATGACATGGTTTAATTCTCTTATATTACCAGGCCAATCATAATCCAATAAGGCCTGCTGTGCTGTTTTATGTATTATGAGTTTACGTGTATGATGCTTAAGCGCCATTTGAGATAAAAATGACTCAGCTAATAAAATGATGTCTTCTTTGCGTGCTCTTAAAGGCGGTATTTCAATGGCTATGGTATTTATTCTGTAGAGTAAGTCTTTTCTAAACGCGTTATTGTCTACAGCTTGGTTTAAATCCGCATTAGTGGCGCTAATAAGCCTAATATCTACAGATTGTGTTTTATTGCCGCCTACCTTTTCAAATTCACTATCTTCTAATACGCGAAGTAATTTTCCTTGCTGAGAATAGGGCGTATTGGCTATTTCATCTAAAAATAATGTGCCACTATCTGCGAGCTCAAATCTGCCTATACGGGTTGTTTTGGCATCAGTAAATGCACCTTTGGTATGGCCAAACATTTCACTTTCAAATAGGGTTTCAGTAACAGCGCCCATATTAACGGAAATTTGGCTGGCACTTTTCCTACTTGAATGCGCATGAATATAGCGGGCAAACATGCTTTTCCCTGTGCCATTTTCGCCAGTTAATAATACGCTTGCTTCACTTTTAGCCACATGCTCTATAATACTGAGTGTTTTTTTCATAGCTGCTGATTGTGCTATGAGTTCACCGCTAAATTCACTATCAACTTCTTGCTGTAACAACTGGTTTTGTTGACTTAGCTTTTGGGAGTTTCTTTCACTATTAGCGAGTTTTATTTGGTTATTAATGATGGCTATAAGCCTATCAATATCCCATGGTTTTTGAATGAAATCATTGGCACCATTTTGCATGGTGCTCACAGCAACTTCAATCGTCGCCCAACCAGTCATAACAACAATGGGAAGATGCTCGTCACATTTTCTAATAGCAGAAATAAGAGCTAAACCCTCTTCACCTGAGGTGGTATCAAAAGAGTAATTTAAATCCATTAATACTAAATCAAAATTGTTTTTTTTGATTGCCTCTAATGCGGCATCAGGTGTTTCAGTGAGTATCACTGTAAAACCCTCTGAAACTAAAAGCATTTTTAATGCACTTAATACATCTTTATCATCATCTACTAATAAAATATTTTGCATCATGTTTATGTTTGTTATTCCTTTAATAAGCTCAGTATATACTTTATTTAATTTAAGTAATTTAAATTGTTTTAAAGATTAATAAAGTAACGAGATTTTAAATACACGCTACTTTATTAAATGAGTGAATAAATGTTTAATGTGCAATATTTGTTAAAGCATCATGTCCCCAACCAATTAACTTTTGATTTTTGAAAATCAGCGGCGTGGTTTCATCTTTTGAGGTTACATTATCGTGATGTTGGCGAGATGTACGGTAATACATTACGCGGTACTCTTGTCCATTTTGGATAAATGCTTCAGTGAAATTAGGCACCCCAAGTTTTAGCTCAATTTGGGTCTTGTCAGTATCAAGAACTAATTGATTGATCACTTCTCTATTTTTTTCTTGAGTGTGTTGCCAATTTTTATTTGAATCATCACCGCCGTGAATAAATACGCAGCCACTTAAAATTGATACAGAAACTAAAGTGAGTGATAGTTTTATTAATTTTTTCATACTATTTCCTTTTCTTAAATTGATACCAAATCTATTGATTTAGTGAACTATACTTATTCGGTATTAATTACTCGTGATGTAGTGCATCACTGGGTTCCATTTCTAATGCGCGTTGTGTTGGTAGGTAGGTTGCTAACATTACAACGCTGCCTATCATGGTTGTAATACTCAGTGAGATAATAACTAAGGCATCATTACTTGTGCCAAATAGTTGAGACATGGCGTAACCCATAGCACAACCGGCAATAACCCCAGGTATACCACCCCATAAAAGTTGTTTTGCTCCCCCTTTAATAAATTCTTTGGTTATGGTTTTTTCATCAGCACCTAAAGCGCGTTTTATGCCTATTTCTTGGGTTCTTTGATTTATGGTATTTGACATTACACCATAAATACCACTGGCGGCGAGTACCACAGCAGCAAGTCCAAATAACGCAGTTAATGAACTGATAAATTTGATTGGCGCTGTAAAACGTTCATTGCTTTGAGCATAAGTTTCAATTTTAAATGAAGGCAATAAAGGGTCTATAGACTGTAACGTTTTACGCAATGTTGTGCTCGCTGCATTGATATTAGACTTCATGCGCATTGCAATTGTGAGTTGTTGTCTTGGCGATTGTGTAAAAGGCCTAAATACAGATGGTAATGCACGACCTTCACGATTTCCTTGAATGGTGTTCTCAACAATACCAACGATAGTGATCCAAGTGATCTTTTCTGAATCCGTTTGCGCTAAACGAAAGCGTTGACCAATGGCATTTGAATCTTGGAAATGTTGTTGTGCAAACTCCTGAGTGACTAATGCTGTATTTTTCTCTAAGCCATTGTCACTTGAATTGAAATAACGGCCACTTTTTAAGGTGACACCTAGCTTTTGTAACGCATCTGGCATAATCGAGATATAGTTAGCTTTAGGGTAACTAATATTTGTATCTTTACTGTACTCTTTACCTTCTAAAATAAGCTTTTCTTCTAAGCTGTAATCACCTGGTAAAGCTGTTGAAATCATAACTTCACCGATACCTGGACTGTTTTCTAAGCGAGACTGTAAGGTTTTTGCAAATTGTACTTGTTTGTTTTTTGCATCATATTGTTTATCGGCTAATAATACTCTTGCTGTGAGTATATTATCTGTATCTGCACCGATATCTAAATTACTTTGCTGGTGGGCGGCATAAATCATCACACTCGCTGCAATTAAAATGGTCATAGATATAAAAATTTCACTGATCACTAATAGTTTATTAAGCCTTCCTGCCTTTTTACCAAGCGCGCCTCGCGTACCATCACGTAATACACTGTTAAAATCATTGCCTGAGTTTTTCCATGCGGGTAATAAGCCAGTCACAACAATCGTGATGATTAAAATAGTGACAAACAATTTTATTGTGTAGCTATCGATTGCAAACTGCCACCAAAAAGCGGTTGGATTAATAAAGAATGTTTGTGTGATTGGACCCGATACTTCTAACCCCCAAGCGACAATTAATAAACCGATAACACCACCTAAAGTACAAATAATGATGCTTTCCCATAACATCTGGCTGATCAGGCGAAATCTAGGTGCGCCTAAAGCAACACGAATAGCGGTTTCTTTTGAACGCTCAACAGCACGTGACAGTAATAAGTTACCTACATTGATAGAAGCTAAAGCTAAAATTAAAACAGCTACAATATGCATAGTGTAAATAACTGGCTGACCATCGCCTGCGCCAGAACCCGGTATTGTGGTGACATAAGCTGAAGTTGCTGTATTTGTTTGCGGATATTTATTTTCAATTCGCTTCATTATGACAGATAATTGCTGATCGATTTCAGACATTGAAGTGGCGTTATCAATATGCGCTAAACCGTATAAGCTAGGAGTATCGACACGTGTTGACTTCGTTTTATCGTCAATCATAGGTAACCACATTTGTGCATTATTTGGGAATAAATAACCCTCTGGCATAACACCGATTATTTGATGGTTATTACCATTTATTTTTAAAGATTGCTTAGTTACTTCAAGATCACCAGCAAACTGTTTTTGCCAAATATCATAACCAATGACAACAACCTTATTAGCGCCAGATAAATTCTCATTTGCATTAAAGTTTCTACCTAAAATCGCTTCAGTACGCGTGATGTTAAAAAAGTTAGGCTGAGTTAGTACGGCATTATAACGTCTTGCACCATCTCTTGCGGACACAGTGACATTGGTATTGCTATAGCCAGTAAACTCAGTTAATCCTTTTATACTGTGTTTAATTTCTTTAAAATCTAGTAAGTTAATTTTGTCAGAACTAATTGAACCATTATGAGATTCACTCAGCATGACAAGTGTTTCGCCATCTTTAAAATCTAATTCTTTAAAAAGAATGGTATTAAAAAAAGAAAACATATAAAGGCTTAAGCCTATGCCTGCAGCCATTACTAAAGTTGTTAAGGCTGTAAATCCAGGCTTTTTGGCTAATAACCGCAATGCATATTTAAAATCTTGAAATATCATAATATGTCCCTTTAAGCAGCTTTAGTGGTCTTAACTTGGTCTGATACTAAATGACCATCTAAAATTTCAATGTTTCTATTGGCTTGCTCAGCAGAGCGCGGATCATGGGTTACCATGCAAATCGTTGCGCCTTTTGCATGTAATTCATCTAATAATGCCATTACCGCAGCTGCATTTTTAGAGTCAAGGTTACCAGTTGGCTCATCCGCTAAAATAATTGATGGATCTCCAGCAATAGCACGGGCCACAGCGACTCTTTGTTGCTGACCACCTGATAATTGAGATGGAAAGTGTTTTGCTCTGTGCGCCATATCAACCTGAAGTAGGGCATTTTTGACCATTTCTTTGCGCTGTTTTTTAGTTAAATTATTACGATAGGTCAGCGGCAATTCAACATTTTCTTCCACATCTAAGTCACTGATTAAATTAAATGATTGAAAGATAAATCCAATTTCAGTGTTCCTGATTTTGGCTCTTTGCTGTTTTGATATATTCGAAACATCGTGCTCAGCTAATTGATAGCTACCACCTGTATTGGTATCTAACAGTCCTAATAATGATAATAAAGTTGATTTACCACAACCTGATGGTCCAGAGATTGAAACGTATTCCCCTTTATTTATTGTTAAACTTATTTTACTTAATGCATGTGTTTCTACATCTTCGGTATAAAATACTTTTTCAATGTTTTCTAATTTGATCAATGGATTGCTCATAATAATGTCCCTTAATTTATTCTGATTTTTTTATGTGTTTGCCAAATACTTGGATCTGAAACTATGATGGTTTCTCCAACGTCTAGGCCATTTAAAATTTCAATTTGATTGATAGAACCTTTACCTAACATTACGGTAACTTGCTCTGCGAACCTGCCATCACTGCTGACTTTATATAGTGAAGAAGTACTTTGACTTTGAGCAAATAACGGCCTATCTATAAATAAAGTGTTGGCAATATAGGATATTTTAATTTCACCATCGACTGTAAGATCTGGTCTTGCATCACTTGGTAAATTATCAGTAAAAGAGACATCAACTTGTACGCTGCCGTTCACTACTGCGGGATCTACTCTTGAAACTGTGCCAAATACCTTATTATTACGTGTATCTATAATGACTTTTTGACCTATTGCGACATCTCTAATTTGAATTTCAGGTATTTTCAGTTCGGCTATTAAATCATTTTTTCGGGCGAGTTTAGCGATATTACCGCCCATATTGACTCTTTGACCAGCTTCTACTGGCACTTCTTGAACTACACTATCTAATGTTGCCACTACCATTAAACTATCAACTTGTTGTTGTGCGCGTTCTAATGTTTTTGTCATTTTATTCAATCGTGCTTGTCGCGCATTACTTTGTACTATGATGTTTTGTTTAACTTTTTCTAAACGTGCAGATTGTAGTTCTAACCTTTGACCTAATTGTATTGTTTCAAGTCGGGTTTTTTCATAATCAATTTTAGAAATAACGCCTGAACCGCTTTGATAAAGCTGTTCTTGTGCATCTTGTTTAAGTTTACTGCTTTCATAATTTAACTTGGCATCTAACATTAATGATTTTTGATCTAATAAAAGGGCTTCTTGTTCAACTTTAGCCGCTTCACTTT
Organism: Pseudoalteromonas sp. C2R02; assembly: GCF_018860845.1. Taxonomy (NCBI): domain Bacteria; kingdom Pseudomonadati; phylum Pseudomonadota; class Gammaproteobacteria; order Alteromonadales; family Pseudoalteromonadaceae; genus Pseudoalteromonas; species Pseudoalteromonas sp. C2R02. The sequence continues at coordinate 7,644 of NZ_JAHKQC010000051.1, forward strand.
CAGCGATTTTTGCCTCAAGTTCCCACTTGGTTTCTTCAAGTAGTTGTTCCAATTGAGGGTTACTTAATTTAACTATTAATTCGCCTTTTTTAACAGATTTACCCGCTTTCACAATGACCTTTTCAACTCTTGCTTCTACATTGGAAGATAACCATTGAATATCTCTGGGAACTAAAATTCCAGAGCCTCTTACTGATACTGAAAATTCACCACGTTTTACAGAATCTGTAACAATTTGATTTGAATCTATAGAAAAACTAGCTTGTGCTAAATACCATAAGTAATAAATAGCGCTCGCGACTACTATAAAAACTAAGGCCCAAATTAAAAACTGTGTGTATTTAGGTTTCTTTTGCGGTGTTCTCGATATATCCAAAATACGGCTCCATTTAAATAAGTACATTTCTTTAATATCATAGAGCAGAGAGTGTGCCATATTTGTAAGTTGTTGTTATTTTTGGTGATAAGTCTGTTTTTTTATGTTTTGCAATATGATGTCCCATGCATGGGATGTGTATATTTTGAAATATCCCATGAATGGGATTTTTTATCTTTAAATAAACTAGATGATATTTAAATCACAATGCACTGGTAATTTATACAGTTATAAGCCATTATCCCCAATATTATGTGTATTAAAGATTTAGGATCCTCTTGGCAATCATTTTAGCGATAGATCCAGGCTCTCGATTAACTGGATATGGTGTTATTGAACAAAAAGGTAGTCGGTTTACTTATTTAGGCAGCGGTTGTATTCGTCTAGGGGGAGGTCCTATCCCTGAACGTTTGAAAATGATCTACCAAGGTGTCACGCAACTGATAGAACAATTTAAACCTGATACATTTGCGATAGAGCAAGTGTTTTTAGCGCATAACCCAGATTCAGCTTTAAAATTAGGCCAAGCAAGGGGGGCAGCGATTGTTGCTGCTACTATGGCTGATTTACCTGTGACTGATTATTCAGCTAGGCAAATAAAACAAGCTGTTGTGGGAACAGGTGGAGCAGATAAAAAACAAGTACAACATATGGTTAAAGCAATTTTAAAACTCCCTGCATTACCGCAAGCAGATGCAGCCGATGCATTAGCTATCGCTATGTGTCATGGACACTCTCAGCAGAATTTAATTAAACTTGCTGGTCAGGCTAAAAAAGTTGTTCGCGGACGATTAAGATAAAAAATATTAAAAGGTAAAATAATGATAGGACGATTGAGCGGAATTCTAATAGAAAAGTTGCCACCTGAAATTTTATTAGATGTGAATGGTGTTGGCTATGAAGTGCAGTTACCTATGACGAGCTTTTACAATTTACCTGCAGAGGGCAAAACAGCCACAGTTTATACGCATTTTATTGTCAGAGAAGACGCGCAATTACTATATGGTTTTAATAATAAAACTGAGCGAGCATTGTTTCGTGAATTATTAAAAGCAAATGGTGTGGGTCCAAAGCTCGGTTTAGCTATTTTATCTGGCATGTCAGCTGAGCAATTTGTAAGATGTGTTCAGAATGAAGATGCCTCTACATTAGTTAAAATTCCAGGTGTAGGTAAAAAAACGGCTGAACGTTTAGTGCTTGAAATGAAAGATAGACTAAAAGATTGGGGCATGGATTTATTTACACCATATACTGATTCAGTAGGTGAAGATGGCTTGGTACTTGAGATGCAAGGTGCGCCAGTCGTTGATACTTCACAAGATGATGCTATTGCAGCATTAATGACACTAGGCTACAAACAAGCACAAGCTGAAAAATCTGTAAAATCAGCTACAAGTACCAATGGTAAAGGTTTAAGTTCTGAAGAACTAATAAAAGCCGCTTTAAAGTCAATGATTTAAATTTAAAACTTAATATAATAGTTAAAAGTAGAAGCAAATATAATGATAGAAGCAGATAGGCTGATAGAACCTGAGATTCAAGGTAATGAGGATGTTGTTGATAGGGCGATTAGGCCAAAACTATTAACAGATTACACAGGTCAGCCTCATGTTAAAAAGCAAATGGAAATATTCATTGCTGCGGCTAAAGCGAGATCTGAACCGCTAGATCACTTATTAATCTTTGGTCCGCCAGGTTTAGGTAAAACGACTTTAGCAAATATTGTTGCCAATGAACTTAATGTAAATATAAAAACCACATCTGGGCCTGTACTTGAAAAAGCAGGTGACTTAGCTGCACTTTTAACCAATTTAGAAGAAGATGATGTTCTCTTTATTGATGAAATTCACAGATTAAGCCCTCAAGTTGAAGAGATTCTATATCCTGCAATGGAAGATTATCAGCTCGATATTATGATAGGTGAGGGCCCAGCAGCACGTTCAATTAAATTAGACTTACCGCCTTTTACATTAGTTGGGGCTACAACTCGCGCGGGTTCATTGACATCACCTTTACGAGATCGATTTGGTATAGTGCAAAGGCTTGAGTTTTATTCTGTTGAAGACTTATCAAAAATTGTTAATCGTTCCGCTGATTTTTTAGATTTACCTATGAATGAACAAGGTGCAATTGAAATTGCGCAAAGATCACGTGGTACCCCACGAATTGCAAACCGTTTATTACGCAGAGTAAGAGATTATGCGCAAGTAAAAGGTGATGGTGCTGTGACGTTAGATATTGCACAACAAGCTTTAGATATGGTTGATGTTGATAAATCTGGTTTTGATTTTATGGACCGAAAGTATTTATTAGCGATCATAGAAAAATTCATGGGTGGGCCTGTTGGTTTAGATAACTTAGCGGCGGCTATCAGTGAAGAAAAAGAAACCATTGAAGATGTCATCGAACCTTATTTAATTCAGCAAGGTTTTATTCAGCGTACGCCAAGAGGACGGATAGTGAGCGACCGTGCTTACCTTCATTTCGGTTTAACAATCGAAAATAAAGAATAGTGGCAAATTTTGCAACTCATCTAAAAGTGAGTATTTTTACAAGTGCAGCTTTAAGCTCAGTTGTATTAAATACTCATATCGCAACAGCCCCTGAAAGTATTTTATTATTTATGATAGGCGCGATTTGTGGCTTATTACCTGATTTAGATGCTGATAATTCAAACTCTATTGATTGGTTATTTAGCATATTGGGGATCACGCTGAGTGTCGGATTTATTTTGTTGATACCACAATCATCAGTCGTGGCACTTTGGTTAATGGCTGGAGCTGTTTATTTGGCTACGCATTGGCTGATCAAACCTCTTTTTGAAAAACTTACGGTTCATAGAGGCAGTTTGCATTCTATTTTTGCTGTTGTCATGTTTACTTTGATTGGTATTTGTAGCGCATTGTTATTGTCGCAACCTTTAAATATGGCATTATTAATTGGCGTGTTTATCGCTTTAGGGTCATTAACCCATTTAATATTGGATGAAGCCTATAGTGTTGACCTTGAAAATAATGTGATAAAAGCTTCTTTTGGTACTGCTATGAAGTTGATAGATTTACGGTTTCCTTTAACTAGTTTATTTCAAGCTATACTCATTGTTTGCTCTCTTTTTTATATATTCCCTCACTTTCCAGAAATTATTAAGCAAGTATTAATATGGCAAGAAAAGATACTGCTTATTAGCTTTATACCTCAATACCTTGTAGGTAACTGACTTACAAGGTTATTTTAAGTATTAGATACATATCTAAATTTTAGGCAAAAAAAAGCCCGCACAGTGTGCGGGCAAAACAACAAGTTGGAAGGGAATCCAGGGTTTATCTAAAGTTTAACTTTAAATGAGTTCATAATACGAATTAGTCTTTCATCATATTATTAAGTATCTGTGCTGTAGAGAAGTGCTCTACATGTCTTAGCAAGGTACGGGAAGAATAATATAGTTTAACTGGTCGGGCTTCAAACTAGAAAAATTATTTTTTCGGATTAGAAAAACTAATGTCGAATATTTATTTCATGGATATATGTATCATTAATAAATTGTTAATTAATTTCAAGCTTATGTTTTTTATGTTTTATTTTTATCTTGGTGTGTTTTTGAACGATTAGTTTTCTTGTTTTTAACATCTTGTTTATAAGTAAAGTTACTCGTTATGCAAATTTCTTGCATAAAACTAAAACCTGTTGAATAGAGCACATCTAGTAAAAATTGTTTTTAATTGAGTATGTTTGTTATTTAACTGAATATTTTGTAATTCACGGTAAATTGATTGTCACAGCTTTATTGACTGGTTACACTAGAGCAGTTGTTGTATAGGGCATGATAGAAATAATGAAAATAGAATGAACTATTTGAATTATATATCTCTAATAAGTAAATCTATCATTCGTAATCCCTATTTTTATAAAGTATTGAGGAAAATATATCGTGTCATCTGAATTGTCATTTTTCGATTTAATTCTAAAAGCAAGTCCATTAGTTCAATTAGTAATGCTTGCATTAGTTGCAATGTCAGTTGTGTCTTGGACTATGATTTTCCAACGTCAAAAAGTACTTAAGCAAGCAAAAATCAGCTCTCAAAAATTTGAAGATAAATTTTGGTCAGGCAGTGATCTAAGTAAATTATACAATGAATTGTCAGCACGTAGTAATTCTCTAGAAGGTCTTGAAAGCTTATTTTGTGCTGGCTTTAAAGAATTTGCGAGATTATCAAAAAATAACATGGCATCCGCAGGTACGATTATGGATGGTACACACAGATCTATGCGTGTCGCCTTATCGAGAGAAACTGAAAAACTTGAAGCTAATTTATCATTCTTAGCAACGGTTGGTTCGATTAGTCCTTATATCGGTTTATTTGGTACTGTTTGGGGGATAATGAATGCATTTATCTCATTGGGTGCTGTTAAACAAGCCACTTTACAAATGGTCGCGCCTGGTATTGCAGAAGCTTTGATTGCAACTGCTATGGGGTTATTTGCTGCCATTCCTGCTGTTGTCTTTTATAATCGCTTTGCACATAAAGTAGAAACCCTTGATTCTAACTACGGTAACTTTATGGAAGAATTTTCTAATATTCTTCACCGCCAAGCTGTAGCAAAAAATGAGACTAATGCTTAATGTATCAAAGAAAAAAACGTCGTCCAGTTGCTGAGATAAACGTAGTACCTTACATAGATGTTATGTTGGTATTACTCATTATTTTTATGGCCACAGCTGCCACTATCACACAGGGCGTTGATGTAGATTTACCAAAAATGGAAGAGTCTGAATTAGTTGAAACAAAAGAAGCGCCACCGATAATTGTTTCAATCAATGCTGATGGGAAATATTTCGCATCAATTGGCATAGATCCAGAAGCTGAAATGGAAGCAATAGATATCGCAGCGCAAGTTAAACTTGCTTTAGATAAAGATCCTAAAACGCCAGTAATGATAAAAGGTGACGGTAGAGTGTCATATCAAGAGGTCTTACTCTTAATGGATTTCTTAAAAAGAGCGGGTGTGCCATCTGTAGGATTAATGACTAAGACTTTTGAGAATTAATAGTGACATTTAACGAAATTTTACCTTCTTTATTAAAATCATCGGCATTACATTGTGTTTTGGCAATAGGCTTAGTTGTCAGTGTATCATTCCAAGATGATACGCCAGAAGTAATGCAAGTAAATTTAAATCAAGAGAATGCTGTTGAAGCTATTTCAGTCGATCAAAGTGCTGTAGATAAACGTATCAAAGAATTAAAAAAAGATGATGCAAATAAAAAACGCCAAGAAGAGCAACGCATCAAGAACTTAGAAAAACGCGCTAATGAAGCTAAAAAGAAGCGCCAAGCTGAAGCGCGCAGAATCAAAAAGCTAGAACAACAAAGACAAGCAAAAGAGCGAGAAAAGAAAAAAGCAGAAGCCGCAGCTAAATCAGCAAAAGCAAAGCAAAGAGTTGAGCAAGATAAAGCAGCAAAAGCTAAAGCAAATAAAGAAAAAGCAGAAAAGGCAGCCAAAGCAGCAGCAACTAAACGTAAAAAGGAAGAAAAAGCATTGGCTGATGCACAAAAAGCCAGGAAACAAAAAGCAGCCGAAGAAAAACGCAAAGCAGAAGCTGCACGACAAAAAGCGTTAGCTGAACAATTGTTACAAGAGCAAATGGCACAAGAGCAAGCTATTCGCGCAAAAGCAAAACAAAAACAAGTATTAACAGAGGTTGAAAAATACAAAGCCATGATTATGGGTCGTATTGCGCAAAACTTCTTAAAAGATGAAAAAATGAAAGGAAAGCAGTGTCGATTGAATATTAGACTTGCTTTTAACGGTCTGGTAACCAAAGCAGTTTCACTTGGCGGTGATAAACTTGTATGTGAAGCTGCTTTACGTTCAATACGTATGGCTGATACATTACCGGTTTCAAAAGATAGAGCTGTATATGAACAGCTAAAAAATATTAATTTTACGTTTAAACCTGATTTTTAAGGGCTCACATGTTAAATCGGCTTAAAAGCTTAGTTTTAGTTACATTTATGTTTTCAATTGGTGCAATAAGTACCAATAGTTATGCTGTACTTGAAATAGTGATCACCGATGGTATCAATGGTGCCCGGCCAATAGGTATCGTACCTTTTAAATATGAAGGTGTAGGTGAACTCCCCTCAAGAATATCGGATGTGATTGCCTCTGATTTACGTCGTAGCGGTAAATTTAATCCTATTGCAACGATTAATATGCCACAAAAACCTTCTCAAGATGCTGAGGTTGATTACAGTGCTTGGGCTGCAGAAAAAGTTGAAGCGATTGTAGTTGGTAAAGTAACGCAACAAACCGGTGGTAGATATTTAATTAGCTATGAATTAATCGATATTTATCGTGGCCAAATAACTGGCGGTCAAACGCAAATGTTGGCAAATGGTAAGTTAATGAATAATCAGGATCATGTACTTGATGCCAGACAAACTGTGATAACTGAAGATAGATTTCGCCGTTATGGACATCGTATCAGTGACGTTGTTTATGAAGCGTTAACTGGTGAACGTGGTGCTTTTTTAACTAAAGTTGCCTATGTTGTAGTAAGAGATGAACAAGAAAGACCTTATCAATTAGTTGTTGCTGATTATGACGGTCAAAATGAGCAGGTTTTACTGCGCTCTAAAGAACCATTAATGTCGCCTACATGGTCACCAGATGCTACAAAACTTGCTTATGTGACATTTGAAAACCGTCAAAGCCAAATTTATATTCAAGATATCTATACTGGTAAGCGTGAACTTGTTACTTCTTATAAAGGCATAAATGGTGCACCAAGGTTTTCACCTGATGGCACTAAGCTTGCGATAGTATTATCAAAAGATAAAAAAGGTGCAACGGAAGTTTATGTTTTAGATTTAAAAACACGCACTGAACGTCGCATTACTCGCCATAGAAGTATTGATACAGAACCAAGTTGGCATCCAAATGGTAATGAGATCATATTTACGTCTGAAAGGGGTGGTAATGCTCAGATTTATAGCGTAAATTTAACGACTGGAAAAACTCGTCGACTTACTTTTGACGGAAATATGAATCTGGCAGGCTCAATTTCACCAGATGGAAAAGAATTGGTTATGGTAAATCGTACCTTAGGTCGTTATCATATCGCAAAAAAAGAACTGAGTTCAGGCGACTTTCAAGTATTAACAAGAACGCGTTTGGATGAATCACCGAGCATAGCACCAAATGGCTCGATGATAATTTATAGTACGTTACATAATAATAAGCAGGTATTAGCTCTGGTATCAATGGACGGTCGCTTTAAAGCGCGTCTTCCTGTCGCACAAGGACAGGTGAAAGCCCCAGCTTGGTCGCCATTTTTATAATTAACGAATTTTGATTTCACTTTTAGCAATAGGGATCTACTCGATGCAACTTAACAAAATATTTAAAGGCCTGCTTATTGCTGTGCCAGTAATGACATTAACAGCATGTAGCTCATCTTCAGATATAGATGAAGGTGCAGCAAATCAAAGCCAAACTAATCAAGTTGAACAGCAAACAAACGAGACTGTTGAAGTTGAAACGATTGCTCGTGAAAAATCAGCTGAAGAAAAACTTCGTGAAAAATACGATGCATTACGTCAAGAACAAGTAATTTACTTTGATTTTGATAAAGCACGTGTAAGCGGTCAATATGCTGAGTTATTGCAAGCACATGCTGATTTCTTAGTAAATAACGGTTCAGTTAAAGTACTGATCGAAGGTCATGCTGATGAACGTGGTACACCTGAGTACAATATCGCTCTAGGTGAGCGCCGTGCACAAGCTGTTTCTAAATACCTACAAAGCTTAGGTGTTTCAGAAGGTCAAATCTCACTAGTAAGCTACGGTGAAGAAAAACCAATGATTAAAACGCGTGACGAAGATGCTTTTGCTAAAAACCGTCGTGCTGTGCTTGTATACTAATTTTAAGTAGAAAAGAAATTATGAAGCCAAAATTAATTTTGGCAGCTATGATTCTGAGCGGGAGCACCCAAGTTTTGGCTGCTCCCGCTCCTGTTTCAGATGTTGCTTTAAATAGTAGTTCTAGCAAAGTAGAGTCACGATTATCTGCTTTAGAAAACATGATCAAAACAAGAAACTTGTTGCAAGTAGAACTACAACAACAAATTGAAGTTTTACAAGATGAAGTTAATCAACTTCGTGGTACGACTGAAGAGCAAGGTTATAAAATAGAAAAAATGCTACAGAGACAACGTGAACTCTATCAAGAGATAGAAGATCGTGTTTCTGAAGCTTATGCACAACCTGCTCCTGTAGTAGCTGAAAGTACAAATACTCCAGCTGTATCTATTAGTAATGATCTGTCTGAGAATGAAGCTTATGATCGTGCTGTTCAGCTTATTATGAAAGATAAGCGTTATGATCAAGCTGTACCAGAATTCCAAGCATTTTTAACAAGTTTTCCAGAATCGGTATATGTACCTAATGCACATTACTGGTTAGGGCAGTTATTAATGATGAAAAGTGATACAACACAAGCGCAAACGCATTTTGAATCTGTCGTAACAGGTTACCCTGATTCAAATAAACGTGCAGATGCTATGCTTAAATTAGGTACGGTTTATCAAAAGCTGAATTTAATTGTAAAAGCGAAGCAAATTTTACAAGATTTAATATCTCAATATCCAGATTCGACAGCAGCTAAGTTAGCAACAGATCGATTATCTAAGTTTTAAATTTGAGATAATGAATTGCTTTTTGGCTGCTTTTTGATAAAAGCGGTCTAAAATCAATCAAACAGATAAAAAACTGCAGAAATATAGTTTTTTAAGTTGCACTCGGTGTGTAAATAAGTATTATAAGCGCCCGCAGCCAGAGAGGATTGTAAAAAACTTTCGAAATGCGAATTATAAAGTAGAGCGTAATCTTTATAATAGAGCGGGTCATTAGCTCAGTTGGTAGAGCAGTGGACTTTTAATCCATTGGTCGATGGTTCAAGTCCATCATGACCCACCATTCTTTTGAATGGTACACCGGCAGGTTAATGCAA
>NZ_JAHKQC010000055.1:0-136607 GCF_018860845.1 Pseudoalteromonas sp. C2R02
TCGTCAGCGTCAGCTGTCTATACGTGACAGTCTCAATGAATTCTGTTTTTGATATAACTTAGTAAACTAAGTTACGTCGCATATGACTGTGTAGTCACTCGCTCTTTCCTAAAAGGATTAAGTGAACAGATTTTAATGAGACTCTAATTTTGTGTCACTTCGAAAAGTGACTTTAGAACTCAATCTGCAAGAGTGCCCACACAGATGATTACTTATTGTTAAAGAACGTTGCTTTGAAGCTGTGCTTCGAAGCGGAGGTGCATAATACACCTTAAAAGTTTTGAGTCAATGGTTAATTTAAAATTAATTTTTTAACTTTAAATCTGATTCAAACTTTTCGGAGATAAATCTCCTTCCTACATCAGTCGATATTGCTACATCCCTTTAAGAATGTTGCTTGCCGTCTGTGTCGGTGGAGGCGCAGTATAGGCATTTTTGAAATCTGCGCAAGTGTTTTTTTGATAAAAGTTGATTTAAATGATTATTCGTTTATATTTTGAGCGAAACAGCCTAAAACTAGACATTTTCATACTTACAATAGAGGCAAAGCTTCACTTCTTAATACCCAAAACACTGCTTTAATCAATCTACAAAAACGTATTTGATAATTTGTAGGCTTCTTCTACCGCTATTGCATGACGCTGCGCTAATAGATGCTCATTTTTATCATAGCCACCACCTATTACAGTGGCCACTGGTATATTTAACTCTAAGCAACGTTTTAGTACATAATTATCTCTAGCACGAATTCCCGCTAAACTGACATTTAATAAACCGAGCGGATCATCTATGAATACATCAACGCCGGCGTCATAAATAATAAAGTCTGGTTTACTTATAACTACAGCCTTTTCAAAACCATCAGCCATTATTTGTAAGTACTCATCAGTTTGGGTGTCTCTTGGTATATTAATGTCTAAATCGCTTTGGGCTTTTCTAGCAGGAAAGTTTTTTTCACAATGCACTGAGCAAGTAAATACTTTATCGTTATACTCTAAAATACGCGCAGTGCCATCTCCTTGGTGAACATCTACATCAAATATTAAGACCTTTTTAATCTTTCCTTGTGTAATAAGCGCATTGGCGGCAATTGCTAAGTCGTTCAAAATACAAAAACCTGAAGCAAAATCATAATGCGCATGATGCGTGCCACCCGCTAAATGACACGCAATACCATTTTTCAATGCTAATTGACAAGCTAAAGTAGTCCCTACTGGTGAAATAAGTGTCCTACGTAATAAACCTTTACTCCAAGGCAGTCCCATTCTGCGAATTTCTTTATCAGTAAGTTGATTAGTTACGAACCTATTTAAATAATCAGGGCAATGGGCATTTTGTAATAATTCTATTTTTGCACTCCCAGGTCTAAATGTATTAGTTGCTGTGGCTATGCCCTGCTCTTTTAAATATTGATGCAAAAGTTTAAATTTTTGCATTGGAAAGCGATGTTTTTCAGGAAAGTCATAACTATATTCAGGGTGAGTAACTAAGGCTAACGACATTTTAAACTTAATAGGTGCAAAAAATGCCATGATACTGCTGCTTATTTATAAGCGCAAATATAGCTGTTAAAGTAATGTCATTACTTATCGCCAAAAATAATCAATTCTTTGGATTCTAACCATAATGGATATTCTTTCATTACTTTAGAAAACAATGCACTTTGTAAATAGCTATTAAGCCAAGCTCTCACTTTTGGATAAGGTGATTGTAAATACCATTTGCGTTCAACTTTAGCAAATTTACGAATAAAGGATATTAATGCAATATCCGCTAAACTTTCATTTTCTGACATTAAAAAGGCATGTTTATTTAGTCTTTGCTCTAAATCGTTAATATATACTTCACAATTCTGGCGATACTGTTCGACATTATCATCATGATAGCGCTTTGCTACACTATATTTATCAAAAGCGGCTTTAAAACCGATATCAAAATCTTCTATCAACTTTAGCATTTCAGGTAATACTGTTTCATTACCACTATGTAACAGATCATTTGGGTCACTTTTATTTAAAGCCCAAAGCATCACCTCTAAACTTTGATCTATTACTAATGAGGGTGAAACGACTAATGTAGGAACTTCTCCTTTTGGGGATGCAGCTATCATTTCATCTGGTTTATTACTTAAAACGATATCTCGTAAAATAACTTGCTGTTTAGATTTAAAAATACCAAACCTAGCACGCATCGCGTAAGGGCAATTTCTTAATGAATAAAGTATTGGTAAATCAGTAGGTTCTTTCATTTTAGGTTTTGGTTTGGCTTTATATGTAGTAATAATACACTTTAATTATGTTCATAGTACAAAGATGTATGTAAAATCCCCTCCTTTAAATTTAACAGATACAAGTTGTAAATATGAATCCTAACATTGAATTATTAGCGCCTGGTGGCGATGTTGATGCCATAAAAGCAGCGATTATAGCTGGTGCCGATGCCGTTTATTGCGGTTTAGATACCTTTAATGCCCGTAATCGTGCATCTAATATTTCTTTTGATGAACTCATTGGGATCATACGACTTGCACACCAGTATGAATGTCAGATCTTTTTAACACTTAACATTGTTATTCTTGAAAGAGAATTTAAAGCGCTCACAAAATTATTAAATAAATTAGTAAATACCACATTAGATGGTGTAATTGTTCAAGATTTGGGTATGTTTAATCTGCTTACTAAACATTTCCCAACGTTAGATATTCATGCTTCCACACAGTTAACAACACATAATGCTGGCCAAATTCCATTTTTGAAAAAATTAGGTGCATCACGTGTTAACTTATCAAGAGAGCTAAATTTAAGAGAAATCAATACTTTAACCGCTATTGGTCGTGAACATGACACATTAACAGAAGTATTTGTGCATGGTTCATTATGTGTCGCATTCTCTGGTTTATGTTATTCAACTTCAGCGAGTGTAGGTAATTCAGGTAACCGTGGTCGTTGTAGCCAAGCCTGTAGAGAAGAATACGAAACAACCGAGTCTGGTAACAACTTCCCTCTAAACATAAAAGACAACTCTGCATTTTTTGATTTACCTGCATTAATCGAAGCTGGCGTACATTCGTTTAAAGTTGAAGGACGCATTAAAGGTTCAAGTTACGTACACACTGTAATTGATAGCTTTAGAAAACAAATTGACGGTTTTTTAAAAACGGGCGAATTATTAGAAGATGGCGAACGTTTATATAAAGTATTTAATCGCGACTTTACAAACTCATTCTTAAAAGGTGATTTAAACCAATCAATGTTTATTGATAACCCACGAGATAACTCAAAAGATCACGCTATCAATAAAAGTAATGCTATTTCAGTTGTGCAAATTTTTGATGCCAAGCAAGAACTCCATCAAGAAAAAAGCATTATTAATGCCACTGTAGATGACAAAATAAAACACCTAAGTATTGAAAAAGTACCGCTTACATTAAGCTTTTCAGGTAAACAAGGTACACCATTAACTTTAACAGTAACAACTGAAGGTTTTTCGGTAGAACAACAAACTTATACTGTGGTATCTGACTCAAATTTAAGACAAAGCGATAAATTTAATTTTGATGCTGAGTTATTAGAGCACAGATTTAAAAGCTTAAATAATGCTGGCTACAACTTACAACCTATTCATACGGATGAATTAGAGTCTGGTTTATGCATTACTTATAAAGAGCTTACGCAGATTAAAAATAAAGTATCGGCTTTATTAAATGAATCTCAAGAGGTTGTAGCTGAAGTGACACTGCCAAAATTAGTTAAACATGAAAAAGCGGAGTCAGGTACTAAATTATCAATTCTCATTTGTGATGAAGCAGATATTAAATTAGCAAATACTACTGATGCAGATATTTATTTCAAACTACCAGATGCTTACAAACGCGGCTGTACTAAATACATCGACTTTTTAAAGCAAAACCCAAGATTAATTCCTTGGTTCCCTTCTGTATTAATTGGTAAAGATTACGATGTAGCGCTTAATATTCTACAACAAGTTAAACCTGAACTGATTGTAACTAATAATACAGGTATTGCTTATGAAGCACATAAGTTAGGAATAAAATGGATAGCTGGTCCATTTTTAAATATCACAAATTCATATGCCCTAATGGCTATGAAAGAAACATTTGATTGTAGCGGTGCGTTTATTTCAAACGAAATAAACCGCCAACAAATACAAAATATTGCTCGCCCTGAAAACTTTAAAATGATGTACAGTATTTATCATCCAATTCTATTAATGGTAAGCAGGCAGTGTTTCTTCCAACAAAGTGTAGGTTGTGAAAAACCTCGTATAGATAATGGTTGTATGTTGTCATGTGATAAATCTACCAGCATTACTAACTTAAAAGGTGACTCTTTTGCCATTGATAAGCAAAAAGCCGGTTACCCTAGTATTTATAATCAAGATCAGTTCTTAAATATGGAGATCATCAATGATCTTTCTCATTTATTTGATAACTTTATGATTGATTTAACGAATATTGGCGCAGGCGATAAAACATCACCAGATAAAGTTGAGCTAATAAAACAGTTTGAATTATTGCTTGAAGGTAAAACTGAAGCTGAACAATCATTGAATCATTTGGTAGAACAAAGAACAAACGTGCAATACCATAACGGTTTATAAAGTAAAAAGAGCCTATCAATTAAAATAGGCTCTTTATATACCCAAACCACTCCAAAATGCAGAATTCAGTTGGCGTTAGAAACGCTTTAGACAAGACATTGATTGCAGATAATGGTCATTCCCTTTTCAAAATCAATAACGCAGTATAAAGCGTTTCTAAACCAACCCTGCGGGGACATCTGAGCAAATCATGCACGTTGTTCCATCTTCTTTTAAGGGAGCAACCATTAATACAAAGATGCGCCTAGATCATGATTTTCTCAGCAGTCCTGAAACTCGCATCTTGAAGTAGCTTGGGTATAAATTAGTTATCATTTCTAATAACTATGCTACCCGCTAACATATCGTGCCAGCCTCGATTTTGTTCATCAAATAAAGCCCAGATAAAACCTAAACCAAATGGAATAGCAGAAATAATATAACCAACATATCTAATAATTGACTGGCCGATAGATAAGTTATTGCCTGTTTGTGCATCAACCACTTTGGCATTTAACAACATTTTACCTGGCGTTGCCGCTTTATGAACCCAAAACATCACAACTAACAATAAAGGTAAAAGCTCGTTATACACAATACCGTTAAAACTCCATTCATTTTGATTAGCTAACCAATCCGAGTCACCATAAAACACAGCAAAAAATACCGCTAAAACTAAGCTTAACAAAATGCTGTCTATCATTATTGCTGCAAATCTTCGGGTAAAACTCGTACGTTCAACCGCTATAATATTTTTGTATTCTCTATTTTGAGTATATTCATAATTTGAACTAGTCATAATTACATCCTCTTCTCATATGCCTTCATAAACTAATTTGGCATCTAAACCGAACTTTAATTAGTAGGCTTTATTTTTCTGATGTAATGAGTATCTAGCAATTTAGCTAGTAGAAAGTAAATTAATGACAAACGGTAAAATTAAATAGATGAATGCCAAATATTAAAGCCTGAGTAATCAAGTGAACTATTTTTTAATTTTCAAAATACCTTTAGTAACAATTCAGTGTTAAATTTACAGTATATATAAACTATTAGTGTCAATATTATGATAAATAGAAAACCAAAAATACTCGTTATTTGCATGGGTAATATATGTCGCTCACCTACGGGTGAAGCTGTTTTAATAGCAAAGGCGCTAGAGCTAGGTATCAATGTAACTGTAGATTCAGCGGGAACAATCGGCTACCACGCAGGGAACCCTCCAGATCCGAGATCAGTTCAAGCTGGAATTAATAGAGGTTATGATTTTTCCGGTATGCAATCACGCCAAGTTACAATCAATGACTTCGAAGATTTTGATTATATTCTTGCTGCCGATAAAAGTAACTTAAGCGATTTAATAGAGTTATGCCCTGCTCACTTACAGTATAAACTTTCGTTATTTTTATCTCATGGTAAATCTGATCATATTGAAATACCCGATCCCTATTACGGTGGTGAAAATGATTTTGAATTAGTATTAGATTTAATCGAAGAAGCCAGTGCTAAGTTTTTAGATAAAATAAGAAGTTAATTTTTATTCAATAAAAACAACTTAAAGCTGATAAAAATACGTACTAAAAATTGTAAACATAAATAAAGCTAACTACACTAAGCCATAATTAAGTTAATACAATCAAAGGAATAAAATGAAAGACGTAGATACATCCATAACTCAGCTGGAATCTTTATCAGTTAAAATATACGACCTAGCTTTAGAACTTGCACCAAAATTAGCACTTGCCATTATTACGCTGCTAGTAGGCTTATGGATAATAAAAGGCCTTACAAAAGTTTTAAAAGTTTCAATGGAGCGATCTAAAGTAGATCCTACATTAATTCCTTTTATGGGTAGCTTAGTATCATGGATGCTTAAAGTATTATTGTTTATTTCTGTTGCTTCTATGATAGGTATAGCAACAACTTCTTTCGTAGCTGTATTAGGTGCTGCAGGTCTAGCTGTTGGTTTAGCACTGCAAGGCAGTTTAGCAAACTTCGCTGGCGGCGTATTAATTATGATATTTAAACCATACAAAGTAGGTGATTTAATTAAATCTCAAGGTCACTTAGGTGTAGTTAAAGAAGTACAAATATTTAATACAATTTTACTTTCTCCACAATCTAAGCAAATCATTATTCCAAATGGTGCAGTATCTAATGGTTCTATTGTTAATTACACAGTGGAAGGATTAATTCGTGTCGATCTAACGGTTGGTGTTTCATACGATGCCGATATTGATCAAACAAAAGCGGTATTAATGGATGTACTAAAAAACAATGATAGAGTATTAAAAGATCCAGCGCCATTTGTAGGTGTGTCAGAAATGGCTGATAGCTCAGTAAACTTTGCAGTAAGACCACATTGTCATCCAGAACATTATTGGGATGTTTACTTTGAAGTTAATGAATCAATGAAAAAAGCGCTTGATAAGAATGCAATTGCAATTCCGTTCCCACAACGTGATGTACATTTAATTCAACAATAATTATTAGCTAATCATAAATAGCGTGAGTATTTTAATACTCACGCACCTCCCTTTAAAGTTTCAAAGAAAACCTCTCTCACCCTAGACAAATTTTCTAAACTACAATTAATTATTCAAAGTTAGAATCTGTTTCTTATTGCTTAAATTATGCCTTTATTAGCCTTTAAAAAACCGAGATAATAAGCGATTAATACCGACAACATACATTAGGTGAACCAGTGAAAAAATTATCAAAGTTAACAAATTTAATAGGAATATGCGCCAGCTTATTATTATCATCAAATGTAATGGCGTGGGGCCAAAATGGTCATAGAGTTGTAGCGCAAATCGCTTTTAATCACTTAACACCTAATACTCAACAAGCAATATTACCTTTATTAGCAGGTGAAAAATTAGCTGAAGTTTCAACCTGGCCAGATGAAATGCGCTCAAACCCTACTGATTTTTGGCAAAAGCAATCAACTCCTTGGCATTATATCAATATGAGTAAAGCCTCTGAGTTTAATCCTGCTACCTATGAAATTCCAGAGACTAAAAACGATATTAAAGACGCTTACGCATTAATGATAAAAGCAACAGATGTTTTAAATGACTCAAAAGCTTCAATTGAAGATAAGCAGTTTTACTTTAAATTTTTAGTGCATGTTGTAGGCGATATTCATCAACCAATGCATGTAGGACGTAGTGAAGATTGGGGCGGTAATAAAGTTAAGGTTAAGTTTTTTGGGAAAGAGAGCAACTTACATAGCTTGTGGGATACTTTAATGGTTGAAAACCAAAACCTCTCTTTTACTGAGTTTACAACTTTCATTGATACTAAAGATTCAAAAATCATCGCTAAATACTTAAATAGCCAACCGAAAGATTGGGTGATTGAATCTTTTTATGAAGCAGAAAAGCTATATAACATAGGTGATGCTGACTTTAAATATAACTATGTTTATGAACAAAATCCGTTAATGAAACAAAGATTAACACAAGGAGGCATCAGATTAGCCGGTTTATTAAATGGCATATTTGATAAATCAGCTAAACCTTTAATTAATGCATTGAAGAAGTAGTTTATTTAAAAGATAAATACACGATGCTATACCCCATAATAACTAAGCGTAACTTCTATTTTATAGAGGCGCATATTTTGAGAGTTGATTTATGTGTCTAGTGGAAAGAATATAAAATTGATATGGGAGCGATTAATAATTCGCTTCCCATTGTATTCAAGGAGGTTTTTAATCTAATAGGTTAATAAGTTAAAGTGATTTGACCTAATGCAACGCTACCTGATAGCCAAGTTGTACGACATTTTAACTCTAAAGTTGCATCACCTTCAAAGTCATTATTAAACTCAGTGTTATAACTTACAAATTGCTCTCCAGAAGCACTTGAATTTTGAATTGAAGTCCAATCAAAACCTTTACCTGTGCCATATCTGAACCACTTTGAAATACCACCGTCTTCAACTTTTCGCATACGTGAAATCATACAGCCACCATTAGACTGGTTCAAATCATTTACTTTGCCATACACACTTAATGAAACTGCACCCATTTGATCGGATAATGGAATACTACAATTAAAATGACGAGCATTTGAACCCGATCTTTCAAATTGTGGATTAAAATGAAAATAACCTTGTTCTATAGCACCTACACTTTCAGTTGCCATCGTTTTGAATGCTTCTAAAGTACCTTTACTTTGTATTAAGATATTTACCGCAGCAGCATGTTTAATAGCATCTTCCGCACAGTGATCTGCACCAGAAAAAGTAATGGTTTCAGCAAAAGCCGAAGTTGATAATAAGGCTAAAGCGCCTACAGTTGTGATGAGTTGACTCATAACATTTCCTTGTTTTATATAATAAAAGTATCATTCCTTGAGTACCGCAAAATGGTACGGTTTATTTTTTTATAAAGCAAGCGATTTTGATATATAGAACTTTCTACTATGATAAGTTTGACCTAAAAGCGATATATAAACTATGCCATATGAAATTGAATTATACGCTAGGTAAAATAACAACCAAAACACTGAAATCATTGCAATCTTCTACCAGATGTTAAACCCCTATTACTTCATGCTTTCCAATGTTTTTAGCCAACAAAAAAGGCTCCGAAGAGCCTTTTTATAATTTAAATAAATATCAATTAAGCACTTATTAGAACGTGTAACGCATACCTACTTTGATGCGCCAAGTTGATTCGCTTTGGTTAAACGTATCGTAGTTATTTGTATCTAAACCATATGCTTCCGTTAAGATGTACTGACCATCATCGTTAATCGTTGCGCCAATTACTGCATTGTTACCGTGACCCATAGTATGAACTTGGCCCCAATCGCTGTTTAGTAAATTAGCTAAGTTATCAACTGTGAAGTATGCCATACCTTTTTGATCAGCTTGGAAGCCTTTAAACTCTTGAGTAACATTTAAATCTAGTGTTGTAACCCAAGGTTGTGTTTCAGAGTACTTGTCAGCATAACCGCCTGCTTCGCCATTAACACCTGCTTCGTCGTAAAGTTCCATTAACTCATCATATGTATAAGTACTGTTGTCCCAATCAACTGCTGAATCATCAGGACCAGTTGGGATATATGGTAAGTAAGTTTGTGACTTAGACATACCGTATTGATCACCAAAGCTCGTATCGCCGTATGTATCCATAGTAGCTGAGTAAGGACGACCAGAACGACGCTCGAAGAATAAATCGATGTTAGTATTGTAACCATCAACAAACTGAGCCGTGTAACCTAAGTTTAAAACAAAACGATGTGCCACTTCATAGTAAGCAGTGCCTACTTGTGATTCATTTTTGTTTACGCCAACATTATATTGGTAGTTAGACTCTGCTTGTGAGCTAGTGCCAGGATTCGCTTCTGTAATATCTTGATGTGTGTATGACATATTCATACGAACACCGTTATCCCAGATTTTTTGTAAACTAGTAGTGAAGATTAAGCTACGGCCGCCATCATCCATGTTTGTCATCATGATGTCTGAATTACCTTCTTGATCAGTGCCTTCATAAACACTGTCATAAATAATTCTGCCACCATCAGCTGTTGTTTTACCATTGTCGATACGTGATACATCTTCCCAAACTGTTGCATCATTACGATCAACATAGTTCATTTCAACAGTTAACTTAAAGTCTTCGCCAACTTTAGGAATGTCTAATGTCCAATCTAGACCTAACTGGTAACGCCAGTCTGAGCTAATTTTGTAGTTAGGATCTAAGAACGTAGTAGAACCCGCACCTTGCTGTAATGAATCTTGCGCAATATCTGGTACATCATGGAAATCGATGCTTGAAGGATCGTTTTTACCATTTTCAATAACTTGTTGTTCTGCTGCTTGGGTTGCTGATACATAAGTTACGCCATCAGTTGGTACTGCCCAGATATTTGGTTTACCACCTGAGAATTTACCAATACCACCACGTACAATCATGTCATCGTTTAAGTAATACTTAAAACCAACACGTGGTAATAAAATATCTAAACCATCAGTTGTTGCAGTATTGCTCATACCGTAAGTTTCGTTAAAGTTATCATTTTCAGCAGCAGAAGTATCTGCACCTAAACGCTCATAACGCAAACCAAAAGTCACATCTAAATCAGAGTCAACAGTCCAAGTATCTTCAATGTATAAAGCAAGTGTAGAGCTTTCATATGTGTAAGATGCATCGTCAGTATCATTTGTGTATGCATTTGAGTAAGAGAAACTTGAAATATTACCAGAAGCAAAATCTTCTAAGCTATCAAACTCCCATACACCCATAGATTCTTTTGAGAACAAGTTATATAAATCTAGTGCTTCAAAGCTCGCACCAAACTTAATATCATGGTCGCCCATTAAGTAGTTAGCACCAAACTTGTAGCTCCATGTTTTTGTAGAGCTAATGTTACCTTGACGGTAAACATCTTGACCTGCGTTAATAGTACCGCTATCAGTGCGAACACTTACTTGACCAAAGTCTGAGTTAGTTTCTGATTCACGGTAAGAATCTTTATATGCGACGCTAACTTCAGTTGAAAAATCATCATTCCAATCTGAATATAAGTGAACTGCATAGTTATCTAGTGATGTTGTATCAACATAACCATGAGATTCCATGTTTAAGCTATTGCTGTAATCATTGGTATTTTTATCTTCAGCAGTGCTTTGGTACTGGTATGTGAAATCAGCACGATGACTATCGTTAATATTCCAATCTAATTTTACTAAGAACTTGTCATCAGTTTCTTCTGGATCACCGCTATTTACGCCATCTTCAATGCCGTAAACATCATCCATAATTGTAACAAACTCGTTATATTCTTCTTCAGTTACATCACTTGGGCTACCTTGATCAATACCAAATGCAACAGGTGTTACTTTATTGAATTTTTCAGCTGAAAAGAAAAAGAACAACTCATCTTTAATTAATGGACCGCCAACTGTAAAACCCGTTGTTTTTTGCTCGCCAACATTAAAGTTGCTGCTACCAGGATTATCTGACTTAGAATCTTTTGGTTCACCCGCCATATCTTCGCTCATCATTTCGAAAAATGTTGAACCTTTAAATTCATTAGTACCAGACTTAGTTACAACATTAACTGTACCGCCTGAGAAACCACCTACAGATGAAGAGAATGGAGAGCTATCAACAGCAATCTGATCTACAGCATCTAAAGAAATAGGAGAACGATTTGAAGGGTAACCACTTTCGTTAAGACCAAAATCATCGTTTTGACCGATACCATCTACTGTAATTGAGTTAAATTTAGGGTTTGAACCACCAAAACTTAAACCACCTTCTTCATCAACAACCGCCATTGGGTTATTACGAACAATATCTTTTAAATCACGGTTAAATGCAGGAGCACGCGCGATATCTTCTTGGCCAAATGAAGACGCTGCACCACTTGAATCAAAACCAACAGCAGAACCAGTTACTTGAATTGTTTCCATACTGTTTTTAGCTGCTAATTGAAAACTTAAGCGCTTAGTATCACCAAGTTGAATGCTGATGCCTTCTTCTAAAGTATCTTGATACTGTTCAGAATTAACAACGATAGTGTAAGGACCACCTACACGTAAACCTTTTACGCTGAATAAACCAACTTCGTTCGTTTGCACTTCACGAATAGTACCTGAAGGTTGGTGAATGATAGTGATTTTTGTATTTAAAGCGGGTTGGCCATTAGGACCTACGATTTTACCACGCATACCAGATGAAGTTTCTGCAGCTGATGCTACACCACTTATACCTAGACATGCGGCAACTGCCAATGTAACTGCTGTTTTTTGCAATCGAATTTTCATTTTGTTTCCCATTTAACATGATTTTTCAGTAAAAATTACTGGTTTCGGTTATCAATTTTTTAATGTGAGCTTACAATTATTATTGAAATTTATAATTTAAATAAAGTTGTTTAATTACAATGTGATGGGCACTTATTGAATCGTTTTTATTTTTAGAAATGAGTGACAATCAGCAAGAATTATTTGATTTTAAGTTATGTCATTTTTTTGAGGTGTCTCAATTTAATAGCCTAGAATAGATTAGCGATAGTTATTTATTAATGCGCTTATTTTATTCATGTTCTATGTCATTAACTGAAAATTTTGTGGGGTAATTATACTAATATGGTTAAAATAAGTTCCGCCTAAATTGTTTTCCTTTGTCACAACCAGTTATCAGCGAATTACACTTACGTACAGATAGTTAAATTTAGAGGTGCGTAAAACAGTAATTAAACCTATGATTTACAAAACAAGAATAGGAACAAGTCAAAAGCAATAAATAGGAGGGTAAAAACAATAAGAGAGTTATTTTTATACGTAAATATATAAAGTAATATCTATATAACAAAAAGTAAGATTATTTAATAATTATAAACAAAATGGTTATTTATTCAGTCAAAAACCAAACTTAAACGAGTAGCTTAATTTATTTACTTCAGCTTTAAACTCTTCCAAAAATCCTTCTGAAAATGTTTATTTTCCAATATGAATATCATAAATGGAAGCTAGAGAAACAGGATTATGAGTAAGCCATATAATGAAAAAATATCAATTTTTTATGTTCTAACTATTAGATTATATCCTCTCTTGAAAGCATCATGTTACTAGTTGAACCTTGGCGTATGGCTGTGCTTTGGTTAATTGCAGGAATATCAATACGTTTTATTATGGCTAAAGTCTCTATTTGGCGCTTTATTAGTATCAGGAGTTTTCGCCTATTATTACCTTTGTTTTTTGGCATTTTAGTAATAGTGCCACCTCAACTTTATATTGAGATGACACATAATGGCGATCTCAATATGAATTACTGGCAATTCTTAACTGAATTTTTTTCGACCGATACTAATGTTTTTGAAAAGTATCAATCTGGTATTTGGCCACATATAGATGTTAACCACTTATGGTTTATTCGGGCATTATGGCAATACTCTTTAATCATTTTATGTCTATTACCTTTATTAAACTCCAAATTCGTCAAGCATGGAATTAATTGGCTTTTTAATCAAAATACAGCAGTTGTAATTTTCATAGCTACTTTGCCGCTTTTTATTATCCAAGTGAATTGGGATTTAGATACAGTTCGCTACCCTATTGGTTTTACTTTGATGCTTTATGGTTATTTGATTGGTTAGCATAAAGTTTTTTGGCTGAAGATAACAAACAACTTAAAACCATTAATTTATGTGTTCATAACTTGTTATGTAATCTTAATTATTTTTTATAATGGCGTTTGGATCGATATTATCAAAGGCGGTCAAACATCTGATGAATGGCTGATTATGTTAGGTTTATTCAATTACAGCTTATTGAGAATGATAGGCACATTCATGGCGTTTGCTATTGCCTATAAATACTTTAACCTACCTTCCAAAAAGTTAAGTTATTTAAATGATGCTGTTTATCCATTTTATATCCTGCACCAAACACTCATCGTTGTATTGGCTATCATATATCACAACTTAATTTAGGACCAATTATTGAGCCTTTAATACTAATTGTATTAACGATTGCGGGCTGTTTGATTGGATACGAAATAATACTTAGGATAGATATATTTAGGCCTTTATTTGGGTTAAAGATCAATAAAAATTATCGGCTAGAAGTACAAAAGTTTGGATATGCTCTTTCTAGCGTATTCATTATTATTATTGGCTGGGAAATAATAAATTAACTTCAATCGCACGTGGCTACTTTTATGCTTAAATTAAATAGTCACTTGTCTGCTTTGTTGCAGCCAATAACATATCAAATGTTTTTAAATCACCTAAAAGTTGCTTTTTAACATCTATCCACTTAACTTGATGATGGCCAAAAAGTACTCGCCATATTTCTAATTCATTATGTGTTGGCTGATAGATTTTACTTCCAGCTTTTAGCAGACCATTAATACAATTTTGCGTATTACTTTCAATACTTTTAAGATGCTGTTTAAATGTAGCTTCAGATGCTTGTTTAACTATCAGTTTTAGCTCTGTTGGTAAATTATTTAACCAAGCCTGATTTATCACACTTACCCACGCATCTTGCACACTAGAAATAGTTGAAACCGTACCTATACTACTTTTTAATTGTTCAGGACCTGAGTATAAACCAACAAAACCAGGATCTAATGCTTGTATTTGCCCTATCCTAGATAAGCGAGCAGTCTCAGACCAAGGAACGCTAACAACATTTGCACCTGTCATTTTATAGTATTCAGTTAATACTTTACTGGCTGGCACTCTAAAAACAACATGATTTAAATCTTCAGGACGCTTAATCACTTTATTATAATTTTTTGTTGTCGAGAGCGTTCTAGGGCCAGGAATATAATGAAATAACACCTCTAAGTTACTTTTATTTTTTATGTTATCTAATACTAAATTTTGCCATATTCCTGATGAAATTAAATTGAGATATGCTTGATTATCAGCTGCCCAAAATGGAATATTTAAAATATCTAAGATAGGTAAAGCCCGAGATAAATTTGAAACTGAAATAAGCGCTGCGGATACATGACCCCGATTAACAGCAGCCATTAGTTCTGTACCTATACCTAATCTTCCTTTATCTTGGATATCAACATAAATTTTACCTTGAGACATAGTTTCAATATTTTGTTTAAACTCTAAATGCATATGCGGAGTATATTGGCTTTGCGAAGAATCATAAGGAGACGCAAATACTAAGGTGAATTTCGCTTGTGCTTTTTTTTCTGATTCGAGTAAATTATTGGCAAATGAAAGTGAAGGGTATTGCGAGTACAATGCGGTAACTGCACCGATTGCGAAAGAGGATCTAATAAAGTGACGTCTTTTTATCTGCATTCATCAAGTATAGTAAATGCAAAAATTACTGCATAGTAAATACCCTTAATCATACTTTTTATATGATTAAAGGCATTTAATATCAAAGCTTATTTAGCTGTTCGCTCTGTTTTGTACTTTTCAAACCAAGCTAATGTATGTTCAATTTTAGTGATCATACGTGATGGCTTACCAGCAATACCGTGTGGCGCACCTGGTACTTTTACCAATACAGTATCAATTTTGCGTAACTTTAATGCTTGGTAATACTGTTCAGTTTGAGCCATAGGTGTGCGTAAATCTTCTTCACCTGTCATTAATAATGTAGGTGTAGTGACATTACCCACTAACGACATAGGCGAACGCTGCCAGTAATGCTCAACGTGATCCCAAGGCATACCAGGGAATTGCGTTGGTATTTGACCTAAACCACTATCTGCAGTTAATACTTTGCTTAACCAGTTAATTACAGGTTTTACAACAGCTGCTGCTGCAAATCTATCAGTTAAACCAATTGCATAAGCTGTTGCGATACCACCAGCAGAACCACCAGCGATAAATAGGTTTTTATCATCTATAAAACCTAAGTCTATCATGGCATCAACGCCTGAGTTATGATCTGCAAAATCTTCTTTTGAGCTGTATTTATATTTAAGTAACATCGCAAAACGCTCACCGTATGAGCTACTACCACGATGGTTATCATAAAATACAACATATCCTTGTGCTGCAAAACGCTGAAGTTCAGCTGTAAAATGCGGACCGTAAGCTAAATGTGGACCACCATGGACCTCAAGAATAAGAGGATATTTTTTTGTAGGATCAAAATCTGGTGGCGTAATGTACCAACCTTGAATTTCCTCACCATCAAATGAAGATTTGTAGTTAATCTCATGCATTTCTCCTAGCTTTTTATGCGCTAGTAAATCTTCATTCAGGCTAGTTAATTGCTTTACTTTACCGCGTGTACTTACCATAGCAACATCAGCTGGGCGTTCTGAAGAGCCCGTTGTAAATACGATTTTACCTGATGTATTCGCGTCAAATTCACCGCTAATATATGGTCGACCTAATGTAGTACCTGTTACAGTATCTGTTAAATCTTTAATTTTACCTTTAGTCGTAATTGTCGCTATTTTACGCTTACCAAAATCATCATAACTAAAAGCAAGTGATGAAGAAGAAATCCACTTTGGTGATCTTACTGAACGATCGAAATCTGCAGCTAATGGTGTTACTTTTTTAGAACCCCAATTTAAAATGTTTAATTTTGCATTACGATAAGGGTTTAATTCATTAGAACCTGAAAGAAAGGCTAAGCTTTTACCATTTTCAGAAAAAGTAGGGTTATATTCGTTACCTGGAGTCGAAGTTAACTGAGTGATCTCACCAGTATTGACTGCTACCGAAAATAAGTCACCTTCAAGTCTTTTATATTCCCAATCACTGATGCGATTAGCTGAAAAAACAATATTTTGATTGTCTTTAGTCCAAGCAAGTGTGCCTTTATGATGGTATTCACCACTGGTTACTTGGCGCGCTGTGCCGCCATCTGCTGGCAATACAAAGATATGATTATAGCCAGGCTTAATTAAACCACTACCATCAGCTTGATAATACGCTTTATCAATTACAATTACAGGCTCTGCCCACTTAGCGCCTTTTGGTTTTTTAGGCATTTTTGCTAATTTAGTTTTTTTACCTTTAACCTTTTGGCTAAACGCTAACCACCTGCCATCTGGCGACCAAGTTAAACTGCTCACACTTGCCTGTACTTGGCTCACCATAGCTGTTTTATTTTCAGCTATGTAATGCACATGAATTTGTTTGCTACCGGTTTCATTGCTCACAAAAGCAATTTTTTTACCATCTGGTGACCAAGTTGGTTGTGAGTATTGATTGCCATTAGAAAATAAAGGTGTTTGCTCACCCGACTTAACATCAACTAACCATAAGTTTTTATTTTTATTATCGGTCATGATGTTGTTTGAATTTCTGATATAAACAACTTTTTTACCATTTGGAGAAAGTTTAACGCTGCTTGCATATTCAAGGGCAAAAATATCTTCAGCCTCAAATGTAGATGATGCAGATACCAATGCAGAACTTAGCATTCCGCCAAGCAATATTGCGCCTTTAAATACTTTTTTCATGTTTCACTCCAAATAGAAAATTAGTTCGGTTTTTATATTGAACAAAACTATGCCTTTATCAGTTTTTTTTGGCAAACAATATGCGTTTATAAGCATATTTTTGAGTTGGAGTTTAAAGACTATTTAGTAAGATTTCTTTGATATTTAATTGTATAAAACCTCTTTACATTAGAAATAATTAAAATGCATTATCCCTATTTTTTAACATCTATAAACAAGGATAATGTTTAATGAAATACGCAATTCTTCCCGTTCTTTTAGCAAGTGGATTATTCTCAAACTCTCTTATCGCAAATGACTCTCCAGTATTCACATTTGCAGAAGTTTTTTATGTTCAATCTGATTCTAATGATGATTTAGATACTAAGGACCTTGGTATTAAAGGCTCTTATGAATTAAGTGATTACTTTTTTGTTGAAGCTAACTACGCCCAAACATCTGGCGATATTGTAAATATTGATGTCGATTTCGACACTTTCCAATATGACTTAGGTGCAAAATACGATTTTGATAATGCTATCACTGTATTTGCTTCATATAACTTAGGTGATTGGAAGGTAAAATCTAAAGATAATAGTAAGATTACACTTGATGTGGATACTATTAAATTAGGTCTACACTCTCAAGTAAGTGAACTCATAGAACTAAATGCAGCACTGACTAGCACTGATATTGAAAACGTTGATCGTAAGTCGGGCTTTGTTTTAGGTGGTAATTATAAATTTTCTGATACTTGGCATATAACAACTGAATTTAGTCGTATTGCAGGTGAGGTGGACTTAGATCAACTTTCTTTGGGTATACGTAAAACTCTTTAAATTTAAAAATCATTGTATTGAAAAAGAATATTCTAAAATAAACTCAATTGTTCTGTTATATGCATGGCGTTGCCTACTTCAATATTTGCATTATTTATCACTTTACAAGTTACGCCAGCTCTAAAATAACAATTTAACGCAGCAGATAAGCCAGGATGAACCCAATCCATTTTATAGCATGGTTCAGTTTCACCTGTGACCAATAATTGTAAATCACCAATATTTATTACTTTACCAATATGTCCCGCATTAAACTCAATGCCAGAAACAAGCAGATTCGCCCTCCTTGTGAACCAAGGTAATGTGATATTCAAAGCGCTGCACGCTTCTAACCATTGTTCTAATGACAAAATTGTCACTTGCCTATTACTCGGCTTACGGGGTAAACCTAAGTTAACACCTTCAGCTTTAGTGACCTTTGCTTTATCGGCCTCAAATATTGGTCCTCCTTTTAAGTGTTTAAACCCAATAGCACATAAAACAGCCATAAAATTCTCTTTATTAATTTATTAAGCAACAATACGAATGCATAAGTTAATTAGTTCTAATTTTTACAAATATTATTTTTTAATGCTTTTATTATTTCGCCTATATTAAACAGGAACGGCTCATTTATAGTATAGTGTTTTTCTCTTTAAACTGAGCTAACGCATTTTTATGAGATTCAATACTGGTTTGCCTGTGATTATTCTCAATCGAAACTTCTAATGCTCGCACATAAGCTTTTAATACCCTTGTTGGCATATTCAATTTTTCATAAACATACGCTAAATTACGTAAAGCACGGCCTGAAGCGGGATGCTGCTTTACTGCATATAAAGATAGCTTAATTACTTGCTCATTATTTTGCTCATCAACGTAAAGTAGAGCCATATGCTCTAAAATACTGATGGGTATTATTGAAGGGGTTCTAGTTGTATATACATCTATTAATCCAGCTAACCCGCCTTTATTTTCAAAGTCTGATGAGTTTTTAAAATGTGGTTTTGCCCACGAAGCATAGTAGCTTTGTAATCCTAAATAACCTTGCCCCATAGAGATTGAACTATGGGATTCATCTTCTAATTTTTTAATTTTTTAATTTTAACACTTCAAAATCGAGTTAAATCACATCACGTTTCAGTTTTAACTGATTTTGCTCTAACGCTAAACGTGTATTACGCATATTATTTATTTGCTCAGAAACCTCCGCTTCACGTGCTAATACATTAAGCTGTAAATTAGTATTACTGAGATTTAATATTGCTTGCCCTTTTTCAACAATTTCACCTTCTTGAATATAAATTTCTTCAACGCGCCCACCATCAATTGCATCTATAAAAATTGTATCTTCTGGTTCAACAATGCCCCGTAAAGGCAAATACTCGATAAACTCTGCTTGCACTACTTGGCTGAACACTAAGTTTTTAGTTGATACGTTATACGTTTTATCTGAAGCACTTAATGTATAAATCCCTCATATCCAGCACAAGCTAATCCACATGCTATTACTGTATAAGCTAATTTTTTATAAACTGTTTTATTTGTTTTTTTACTGATTGGCTTGTCCATAACAACTACCTGCTAGTTAATGTTGACTGCAGTGTGGTTCAGAACAAAAATGAAAAAAGAATCAAAGGAGGAAATAACAATGAATGATGATGAAAAAGTTGTGACCATGCTAATTGTCACAACTTTAATTTAATATTATTCAAATCTTACGCCTAATAAGGTTTGTTTTACAATTTAGGTTTTAGAAATACTTTGTAGGTAAGTCATGTAGTTTTTATCATGCTCTATTCTAGATTTTCGCCAATTCTCATCATAATAACTATTTAAATAACGTTCGCCGCTATCACATAATAAAGTAACGATTGACCCTTTCTCATTGGCTTGTTTCATTCGTTCAGCCAATTTTAATACACCTACAAAATTAGTCCCTGTAGAAGGACCCACCTTACGGCCTAGCTGTTCGCTCAGCCATAACATAGCTTCAATGCTTTTCGCGTCAGTTACCTTTAGCATTTCATCAATCACGCCAGAAATAAAAGAAGGCTCAACTCTAGGTCGCCCTATGCCTTCAATTTTACTTCCTTGCGTATTTTGTAAACCTGCATTGCCCGTTTTGTAATAATCATAAAAAACTGAATGTTCTGGGTCGACAACTAATAATTTACTATCTTGACCTTGATAACGAATGTAACGACCTATCGTTGCTGATGTGCCGCCCGTACCAGGGCTCATTACTAACCAACTTGGTACTGGAAAACGCTCTTTCGACATCTGGCTAAAAATACGTTCAGCTATATTATTATTACCACGCCAATCGGTGGCTCTTTCAGCAAAAGTGAACTGATCCATATAATGGCCATTTAACTCTTTGGCTAACTTTTCTGACTCACTATAAATTTGTGTAGTGCAATCAACTAAGTGGCATTCACCACCATAAAATTCAATTTGTTTTATCTTTTCTTTCGCCGTACTTTTTGCCATTACAGCAATAAAGCGTAAACCTAATAATCGTGCAAAATACGCTTCAGATACCGCAGTTGAACCACTTGAAGATTCAATAACAGGTGTATTTTCATTGATCCAGCCGTTACATAATGCATATAAAAATAACGAACGGGCTAAACGGTGCTTTAAAGAACCGGTTGGATGGGTGCTTTCATCTTTAAAATAAATATCAATATCTTTAAAGTACGGTAAAGGTAATTGAATAAGATGCGTATCTGCTGAGCGTGTATAGTCAGCTTCTATTTGGGAAATCGCATATTTAGTCCAATTCGTATTCATATAAACTCCAAAGTTAATCTTACAGCTTGTCTATCAATATAAAATTTAGAAATAAAACAATACACTAATAATGAAATAAGTGATTGTATTAAATCAAACTAACGATTATGAAATTAATAACATTAAACATGATATCAAAACGACATAAAACAACTTTGTAATCACAGCTATAAAAAAGTAGTATATTTACTCATCAGAAGCTAAATTACAGCTCCTATCTTTGATTTTACTTATTAGGTATTTTGTTGCGGCGCACTATTTTGAGGCTTATGTATTTATTAATGCTATTACCGTTTTTGGTAATTGCAAACGATAAGGTATCTAAAAATGCGACTAATAAACAGGAACTGATTTGGTTTGTAGAAGATAAAGCAGAAAACAAACATTTACTCGACGAAAATTATGAAATATCGTCACCCTCAACATATATAGAACGCCTAATAATAACAAGCTTACAAAAATATAATATTATAGTGAAGCGCTCTTCTTCATCTAGGATCTCTCAATCAATCAAAGATCAAAATAACGTATGCACCGCCAATAGAGCGAATACCAAAGCAAGAAGAGCATATTCATTATTTTCAAGCCCACAGAGCTTTTACTTAACGCATAAATTATATAGATATAAAGGTAAACGCCCTTTATCTCATGCCTTACTAAATGAAAAAGGTCAAATTAAGTCTCTTTCTCATATTTTTAAAGTATACCCAAACCATACAATCGGCATTGCAAAAGGCGTCTCTTTTGGTGAGTTTTTAGACAAACAAATCTCAAAACTTGAACATGAAGATATTTATTATCTCGGTGGTACAAATAGAGTTACTGCATTAGAGTCTATGTTATATTCCGAACGATTCGATTTTTTATTAGCGTTACCAATAGATATGGAGCCCACAGAAAAACAAAAGCAACAATTAGAATACTATCCAATAGCGGGTGCGCCACCTTATTTAATAGCACATATAAATTGCTCTAACAGCGACTTAGGTAAAAAAGCAATTCAAGATATTAATCTTATACTAGAGCAACTTTACCAAAGCCCAAAATATTATAAAGCCCATCAAAAGTGGTTTTCAGAAAAAGAACTTAGTCTTTTACAGTTATACTTAAAACAAAGATTTACAGATAAAACCTATATTTCTAAAGACTAAATTTTAAATACATTTGCTTCTTCAAATAAATCTTTTGCTAATTTAGCTACATTTTTACTTGCCGTAGCATTACTTTGAGAATCACAGGCAACCTGCTCACCAATATCGCGTATCTGAACAATATTAATATCTACGCCCTGCACTACATTTGACTGCTGCTCAACAGCGGTAGCCACTTGCACTGTCATATCGGTGATAACATCAATATCAGAGATTATCTCATTTAATACCGCTTCAGTTTGTGTGGCTTGTTGCACACTTTCAATGCCCTGCTCTTTACAGTTATTTACGACTACAACAATATCAGACGTTTTTGCTTGTAGCTCACTTATAATAGAGGTTATTTCAGCGGTTGAACTTTGCGTTCTCACAGCGAGTGTTCTAACTTCATCAGCTACAACAGCAAAGCCTCGTCCCTGCTCTCCAGCCCTAGCGGCTTCAATTGCAGCATTTAAAGCTAAAAGGTTAGTTTGATCGGCGATGCTCTTTATGACTTCGAGCACCGAAGAAATGCCATTACTTTGATCTTGTAAATTTACAATTTCATCGCCAGCATTTATAAGCTTTTGTGATAAATTATTAATATTTATAACTGTGTTATCTAGTTTAGTTTTACCCTCAACTATCTTAACTGAAACTTCATCTGTTTTGTTTCTTGTTAAATGTGCGTTATTAGCAATCTCATTCGCAGTCATGCCCATTTCGGCCACAGCTGTTGCTACCATATCACTTTGAATAGCTTGCTCACTTATACCTTTAGATGTTTCTTCAACACTTTTAGATACTACGTTAGTAGAATCACTTAATGAATCTACAGTAGTATTAATGCTTTTTATTAATGACTGAAAATGAGCCATTAAACTATTAAACTCTTTCGCAATGACACCTATTTCATCATGACTTTCCTCACATCTTTGCGATAAATTATTTTCTTTTTGGATCTGTGTTATTCGGTTTGAGAATACAGCTAAAGGAGTAATAATTTGCTTTGATATCACAAGTACAGCAAAAATCATAAAAGCAGATATCAACAAAGTGATTGTGATATGGGATACCTGAGCGCTTTTCATATGGGACGTTATGTAATTATTTAACCTTACTATCTCAGCTTCTAAATCTTTTTCCATTTTCTGGCTTACGGCTCTCATATCACCTTGAATACCAGAGTTAGCATCAAGCCCTATTTTTTGACTAATATCTACAAACTGTTTAAATTCATTTAAATAACGATTTAATAAAGCTTTACTATGCGTACTATTAAGCTTTTCATTTAAAATATCAGACACTTGGTATACTTTATCGACATATGTGTCATCATGGCGCAACATAAAGTCTTTTTCATGTCTTCTTAGCATTAATAAATCAACATAACTCGCTAAGTCATTGAGTTGATTTATTGTCTTTTCTAATTCACTGGAGGCGGCTCGTAAACCACCGTAACTTCCCGAAGTCTTAGTCAGTCCTTTAGTTATTGAAGCATCAACAAGATCATTAAATAATGCATTGTAAGCTGCTAATGAACTACTCAATGCCTTTATTTTATCAATATTTATATTTGCAAGTTTTAAATCAGTTTCAAGTAAAGATAAAAGTAAGGCTGTCTGCTTAGTCGTTGTATTAAAACGATTACGATATTTTTCGTCACTTCTGAGCATAAAATCTTTTTCGCTTCTTCTAAGTTGTAAAATTGACAACTGTACATCTTGAAGCCTTGATTTCATTTTCACTAACTGCGCATTTTTATTTTGATTCACCGAGTTTTCTATATATAAGCCAGCTAAACCTAACAAAATAAATCCTGTTAAAATCATTAATTTTTGCTTGATGGTGAAATTCATTATGGTGCTCATTTTCGTTAAATAGTTAAAAGCCACTTTAAGTGACAGCGAATCATTATATCCTTTAATCTATTGTTTAATATGTATATTTAATGACATAAATCAATTTAAGTTGAATTAACAAGCCTTAATTATTAAAAGCTTCACATTGTTAATTCAATAAGGAAGTGAATATTAAAAGAAGTTTACTTAACGCTCGCTTAACAATATAAAGAAGAGGAAATAAATGCATGAAACAGAAAGGAAATCAGCGACCAACACTAGCCGCTGAGCAAATTATGTACGTGTAGATTCTGAATAGACAATAGTCTGAGGTGTTAATTTTATAATACCTATTAACAGAATAACCCCCTGAATAATAAGCAAGTAAGCACCAGATACTGGCATAATAATAGCAACAATAATACCTATTGCTATAAACCCCCAAGCTAAAGACAGTGGCGGCGTAAAGCCTTCTTTAAGCGCTTTTTGTAACATTAAACCAAATAAAACCCAAAAGAATCCTGTTAATAAAAACCAGACTATGGCTTCTCGCTGGAATATCATTTGGCCATTTACAATAGTGCTAGCAAACCAATTATCTTGATGCATATCAACCAAGCTTTGCCAACCTAAAGCTAGGCCAATTAAGTTGTGAATAATACCTGTAAAAACTAAGTAATAACCGGAGTATTTCATTGCTTTCATCTTCTTGTTCCTTAAGTTTATAAAAATTCAATGTTAACTTACTTGATGTTAGTTATTATCAATCTTGCAGTTATGGCATAAATGTTTTTGATGCCATAGCCGATATTCTTAAAACAGCTTCAACAGAAGGCTTTGGATGTATTTGTTGCATACCTAAGAAATTGGCATAAGCCATCAACGCAATATCTTGCGCTTGAACTTCCTCCATACCCAGCTCTATATAACAATGCGCTAAATAGCTTTGCCTTTGTTGGTCTATTCTTTCTAAATGGGCTGCAATACTCTGCTCTTTTAAAGCCCACGCACGGATATGCATTTCAGCTTCAATGTTATGACTCGCAATCACTTGGTCTAACTTTTTTAATCGTTCTAGAGGAGACGCTTGTGTATTGGCTTGTGTTATAAAATCTAGTGTCATTTCTTGATACCAATGCGTCATTAAGGTTTCAATAAACTCAGAACGATTTTTAAAATGGTGGTAAAAAGAGCCTTTAGTGACGCCTTTTAAATCACACAAAGGGGTTATTTTTAAAGAGTCTGGCCCCTTTTTAATTAATATATCTAAGGCGAATTCAAGCCAGTCTAACTGACTATTTTTAGTTTCTTTTTTCATATTCTATTGGCTTTAATTGCATTATTTATCACTGTACGCGCAATAATATAATGAAAAGGTAAAATACTATTTACATAAATGCGTCCAATCAGTGTTTTTTGATTTACTAAAGTAGACACAATAACTTCGTCTGATTTTTTTAATACTGATATGTAAAACGTCATATGTTTATCTTCTGAATAAGAGATTATTTCACTCTCTGATTTTTCAGTGATTGTTAAAAAACCCGCTTTATCACCTACTTCTAATTCATCACTGGTTGGTTTTAAGTTATCTGCCCCTACTTTAAAACCAAATGATTTCACAATACGATTACGTAATCGCATTAAACTGCCAACCCAGTTTGGCATGTAAGCAAAAATGGCATGCTGTAATTGACTAGGTGAGAGTTCAGATTTAGTTATTGCAGCAGATAATGCATCACGAAAATAATAACTTTCAGCTTTACTGGCTAGATTATCGTTTACAGGCGCTTCAAGTGTGCGCACATTTGGGAATAAAAAATCCATATTTAACTCCATTACTTTCAAATCAAAACATACCATACAGTATGGTATCCATATTAGTGTGGTTTTTATTTTAGGTAAAGTTTTTTGTGTGTTTTATAAATACTATTAATTTAAAATATGAAAAAAGTCCTTAAAGCATTACTGCAATAAGGACTTTGACAACACACGTTAGATTATTAATTAATCACAGTATCTATTACATGGATCACACCATTAGATGTATAAATATCTGTTGTTGTAACATTGGTACCTTGCACTTGCAATGATACTTGTTGCTGCTTCACAGTCCACCAAGCATCGTTTACACCTTGACCTTTCATATCACCTTTGGTGGTATCGCCAACATAAAAATAAAGTGGGCGGCCTAAATATGCAGCCTGCATTGTATTGTCATCACGGGTAATTGTTGAAAGTTCAGGAATATTATCAACAGCACCATCTGTCACTAATACTGGTGGCCAGTTAGCGGCGCACGTATCATTACATGTACTACCTGAAGTCCCTAAGTCATTATCAAATACGTATACTGTAAAACCATCTGATTGTGAGTTCATGCCACCCACTAACATTTCTGATAAAGCATTGTATGCAACTTCATCAGATTCACTATTGGTCGTTTTAGTAAAATTAACTAATTTAACGCTGACTTTGTCACCTGAAAGTGTTTCAACCATGGCGCCATTTGCCGCATAAGCAGACAAAGCATTTACTTCAGCACCCACAACGTGTTTAAGTAAAACATTAGTTAATGCAGTGGTATCTGCTAATAACGCACTCAGTGCAGCACTATCAATTTTTGAAAATGCATTATTGGTTGGTGCAAATACAGTAAATGTACCAGCGTCATCATCAAGAGTAGATACAAGGTCTGCAGCTGCTAGTGCAGTTACTAAAGTAGAAAATTCTGGATTTGATACTGCAACATCAACAATGCTCTTTGATGAGTCAACTTTTACACTAGGCGGTAAAATAACCTGGTCTACAACATGGATCACACCATTATCTGCCATAATATTAGCAGCTGAAACTGCTGATTTATTTACATATAATGTAGAATCCGTTAATGATAAACTCGCCTTTTGTGAATTGGTCATAGTAATCATTTTATTATCTGATTGCGCGATAGTAACAGCCTGATCTTGCATAACTTTAGCGTCTGATACAACGTGGTAAAGCAATATATTACTCAGAGCTTCAGGATCAGCTAACAAGGCATTAATTGTATCTTCACCTAATAATGCAAAAGCCTCATCTGAAGGCGCAAATACTGTATATTGTGCATCTAAATTAGCTAATACTTCGTTTAAACCGGTCGCAGTTAGCGCAGCAACTAAAGTATTAAAACTCCCTGCTTGCGTTGCTACATCAACAATACTCATTGCAGGCTCAGGCACTACAACATCAGCAACAACCACCATATCAATTACATGTATTACCCCATTGGTAGTGTAAAGATCTGTCATCACAATTTTAGCACCGCCAAAGGTTAAACTATCTGTTTCACTATTAATGTTAATTGGGACCATCGCACCAGATAAAGTTGTCGCTTGCTTACCATTCAAAGTGAAGGCTGCTGTTGAAGATACAGTTGTTTCAACAACATGCTGTAATAAGATATTTGAAAGCGTTTCAGTATCAGCTAATAATGCAGCAATCGTATCAGCACCTAAAAGATTAAAAGCCTCATCAGTTGGTGCAAACACTGTAAATTCTTTAGTTTCGTCTGCTAATGCACCGTCTAAACCAGCCGCTTGTAATGCTGTTACTAAGGTAGTGAAGTTACCTGCACTAACTGCTGTTTCAACAATATTCATTGTAGGTTCGCCTTTGTCTTTAGGCGGTAAAATAACAGCATCAATTACATGGATAATGCCATTATCTGTTTGTAAGTCGGTAATAATAACTGTAGCAGTATTGACGAGTAAATTATCGCCATCAAGTGACAGCCCAACCATATCGCCATTAACCATTTCGACTGTATTACCAGCACTGGCTACAGCTGTTGCTGCGTCAACTTCACCACTAATCACATGATAAGTTAAGATGTCTGATAATGTCTCGGTATCTGCAAGTAACCCATTAATTGTATCTTCGCCTAATAGTTCAAAAGCATCATCTGTTGGCGCGAATACTGTAAACTTAGCATCTGGATCTGATAACGTCGCATCAAGTCCTGTAGCTTGAAGTGCTGCAACTAAAGTTGTAAAACTACCATTAGCAACTGCGGCATCGACTATTGTCGTTACAACTGGCTCAGGTAAGGTAACGGTTTCTTTTTTGTCATTATCATCGTCATTACAAGCTTGTAATAAAAATAAGCTTGTAATTAGAAATATCATTTTTACGTTTTTCACTGGCCTATCCTCTAGTTATAAATTATTTAACGAACGAATAGGCATACGCTTTAAAAAAACATAAAGTTCATATTTTATGCGAAATAAAAAAACATTTTAAATTTGCGAACTTTATCTAACACAACATCGTATATTAAAATATTTTTTGTTTTTGTAGACTAAAAATGAAAAAATAAAATTATTTATTCAACTATAGATTCAGTACCGTTGAATAAAATTCATATGCTAAGTTTCTTTACAAGCAGCTCCCAAGTTAAAGTAATCATTAATACCTCTCTCACTTTACACCTAAAAAATATCAACACATTTATTAACTGAGCTATTTTAAACAACCTAACGTTAATTATTTTCATTTGATTACTTTATTAAGTACCCATAAGTTATACAAACTATTAACAAGGAGATAAAAATGAAAAAATCATCACTTTTATTAGCGATTACGCTAGGGGTTACATCAGTAGGTACTTTTGCGGCTCAAACAAATGGTTGGTGGCGAACAGTTTCGGCACAAGCATCTTCACCAACCCCTGCAGATCACAATCAGGTATGTGCTAAAGCAGAGTCTAAACTTAGAGCATCATATAGTGATGTAACAACAGTAAAATTAGCGCCGAGTTTTGATCAGTATAATGGTATTCTTTATTGTACTGCTAGAGGCCAAACTCAGCAGTAACAATAGATTAGCTTTAGTGTTGTGAGGCATTAAAGCTATTATTTTTGATCGCACTATTAATTTATTTCGTAATGTGGAGTAATTATTAAAATAATACATATTATAGGTTACACAATGAAATTACTTATTTGCTTAATTCTCACTATCATTATCACTGGCTGTAGCACAGCTTTCCCAAATAAAAATATCACAGGTTTAACACTCCCTGAAATGGCTGGTGAAACACTCACACAAAAAGAAGTTTCCTTACCTAGCATGTTCGCTACAAAAAATACCCTACTGTTAGTTGGTTACAAACAAAATTCACAATTTGATATTGATCGCTGGCTCATCGCGCTAGATATGACAAATACTGATGTAAAAGCTTATGAAATACCAGCTATTCAAGGCATGTTCCCACGTATGTTCAGCACAGTTATAAATGATGGCATGAGAGCTGGGATCCCAAAAGAGCTTTGGGGCGGAGTAGTCACTTTGTATGCTGATGGCGAAAAAATGCAAGCATTTACGGGTAACGAAAAAGGCAACAATGCCCGTATTCTGTTGATAGACCAAACAGGAAAAATACTCTACTTTTACGATAGAGGCTTTTCAGTACAAGCCCTCAATGACTTGAGAGATGTTCTTAAACAAAGTTAGCAATGCTCAGTTTTAGCTAAGCACCCTTTAGCTTAAAAAACACAGTTTTAATCATATGCTTTGAGCTAAATATTCAAAGCATATGATTTCAATAAATTTAACGAAAAACCTCAATGCTTTCAGGTTTTAATTATGCCTATCAAGAGCAATAATTAAAATGAACTATAACCCGTTAATTTTCCAAGTGGTTTAAACCCAAGCTTCTCATACATATGTAAACCTGCTTTTGATGCCTGTAAACTCACCAATTCACACTTTAAGGTTAAAGCTTGTGCTAAAAGATGCTGCATTAATGATAAAGCGACACCCATTTTTCGATAATTTGGAGCTGTACCTAATTGGTGAATTCCTAGGGTGTTGCCCGTTTTATAGCTAATGGCAGTTCCAGCGATTTCCCGATCTTTCATATATGCAAAAATACTCGCATTTTCATTATTTAATAAATGTTCAATAATATCAGAATCAATTTCATAACCAAAAGCTTCACCGCACCCCTTAACCCATTTACTAATATCATCACCGACTGATAATTTAACGATATTCACATGATTACTGTCATTTAATAATTCGTTCAATTGCGCTAGTTTTAAATTCATTATCACTAATTGGTTTTTAATCTCTAAACCTAAGTCCTCTGGGTTTGTTAATTCTTTTACTGTGCTCACAACTTTATTTTTTGGCAAGTTTGTAGAAGGCACCAATTCAGGAAAATTAAAGTCTGCTTGCCAATGCTTATTAGGCCAACTTTTATGTGTAAACTGCCCATTTTGTTCATCAACTTTAAGTGCTTGCCAAAAATAGTTAAGATTGTTTAAATTATCATTCAGTGAAAATCTCATAACTTACTCCTTGTTAATTAAAATAATAGCTAAAATCAAACATACTGTGCCTACCAATTTAGTGAAAGAGATCTCTTTCAAAGGACTTTCAAACCAGCCAAAATGACTAATAATCATAGCGACAATAATCTGCCCAGCCAATGCATAACTCATAACATTGCCAACACCCATTTTAGGGATCAAAAAATAAAAGCTCGCAACACCTATGACACTAAAAATACATGATATCCATAAGTACCAAGGTACTTGATTAATCATTTCAGATAAGGAAACCATTAATATTTTTTCTTGCAATTGCACTTGTATAGTCAAGCTTAAGTAAAGCGTTATCCCTGCAACTAAAGCAAAGCTAGAAAAAAATGCGTAGCTAGTTGCAAGTAAACTGTTATTTAAAATTTGCCCTAACTGCGCATTCATAGCTGCTTGTATCGCAATGCTAGCACCTGCAACAAAGGCTAAAACGACAAATATATTCATAATGAAACAACTAAATCGTGGTAACTTAATCGTGTTTTTGGCCGATTTGCAGCATGATCATGTTTACTTCGAATGCCAACAGGGCATAACACAGCAGCACTTAATCCGATATCATTCAACCCTAACGCATTATTAATACCATCAACATCAAACCCCGTCATTGGACATGCATCAATTTTACTTACAGCGGCATGCGTTAATAATGTTCCCAAAGCGATATAACACTGCTGCTGAGCCCAGTTACTTTGCTGTTCAGGTGCCAGAGTTAATAAATCAGCTTCAATTTGTTTTTGATAATCACTCAGTGTATTAACAGGCTTATTTTGCTCTTTTGAAACAGATTCAATATATGATGAAATATCATCTTTTGTGATGTGCTTTTTATGCGCTAAAACCAATAATTGAGAGCAATTCGATACTTTATCTTGCCCATAACTATGCGGTAGACATGCCTTTTTAACATCAGGATCTGAGACTACAATCAATTGATATGGCTGAATACCGTAGGCAGAGGGAGCTAAACGCACACTTTCAATTAGTCCATTAATCTGTTGTTTTTTAAGTGTATTCCCACTAAATTTTTTAACGGCATATCGCCAATTAAGTGCATCAATTACTGACATTATGTTATCTCCTAGTTGGTATGCTAGTAGTCTAAGTAATTGACCTTCTTCATTCCTTTACATATGTTGATAAATGCGAAATTATTTAAAGTCTTTTTTTATACGGCTTAATTGCGTCGGTGTGATCCCTAAATAGCTGGCAATATGATATTGAGGTAAACGAGCTACAATAGAAGCAAACTCATGTAAAAAATGCGCATAACGTGTTTTAGCTTCATATTGTAAATAACCTATTTCCTTAGGCTCTTTTTCTAATAACCAATGCTTTTCTAAGTAATTAATATGAAACTGCATTAAATCTTGTGAATCAAATAATGTTTCTCTAAATTGCCGATAATTTATTTCAATAATCTCACAATCTTCGATCGCTTGAACCTCCAACTTACTCGTTTCATTATTCAATAAAGCGCTCATACAGCCAGGGAATCGCCCTTCATCAAAAAAGTTTTTATTAAATTCATTACCTGACTCATCTATTGTATAAACCCGCATCAAACCTTTATGAATAAAAGCAAAGCTTGTTGCTAAACTACCAATAGCATATAAAATCTCACCTTTAGCTAACTTTTTTATCGAGCAACACGCCTGATAAGCAGACCATGCATCGTTAGAAAGTGAATAATACAGGTTTAAAGTTTTTTTAAGGTGAGCGAATTCAGGAGTCATTGATTTATTGTTATTTAAGTTTAATAAGATCTTTATAACATTATTGAGTCACTTAAATAAGTACTT
This sequence comes from Pseudoalteromonas sp. C2R02, assembly GCF_018860845.1. Taxonomy (NCBI): domain Bacteria; kingdom Pseudomonadati; phylum Pseudomonadota; class Gammaproteobacteria; order Alteromonadales; family Pseudoalteromonadaceae; genus Pseudoalteromonas; species Pseudoalteromonas sp. C2R02. Next base: position 32,256 of record NZ_JAHKQC010000055.1, read on the forward strand.
ATTTATTAATGATATAAATACAGTTACTTAAAAAATCAGTACACGTTACAACATAATATTTGTCTAATTTACAATCATCTCTATCATTACTTCCTTAGAAGTATTTTCTATTTAAAATGTGGTAATCTGTGTACAACCTTCTATATACCTTATTTAAATGGAATTGAATAATGAAGTACTTTTTACTATCAGTTTTTATACTCATTGTTTGTTTGATCGTCAAAGCACAAGCAGCTGAACAATCAGCTTTTGTTGGCAAATATAAAAAATCAGATCATGAATCTTTATCAGAACTTTATATATTAAACGATAATACGTATTGCTATGTTTTTATGGGCGGTTCTTTAGATTTAATACGCTCAGGCAGTTGGGAAGTAAGCAATAAGCATAAAAATGCGATAGTGCTAAGTGATAAAAACATCGACAGTTCGAATCATCTTGCACGAGGCCAAAAATTTAATCGCCTAGATAACAAAATCTCTATTTCCATAAATGGATATAGCCTGCATGATGTCAATACGCCAGTGTTTGCTTTTTCCAAGAGCAATACTCCTCCGTCTAAATTTAGAACCTTATTACCTAAAAATAATAATGTTGGCAGAGCGAGTTATTCATTTCCCTTAATTTCACCTGATGATGCAAAATATATTTATTTAGGCAGCATTGTAGATTCTGATAAAAACAGCACCCAACAGCTACAAATTACCCAATATGAAATCGGTTCAAACGACGTATTACAACTTGGTTTTGATAACCAACAAAACATGTTACCTCAAACTATGTATGCGCAATTAATCGATGGTAAATTAAATTTAAATGGTGAATCCATAGGGACAAAATCCAAGTTAAAACCACGAATGATAGATGAAGTAAAAGAGCATTGTATAAAAGCCAATGATCAGGAAGAAAACTCTGAATGGACGGTATTAAAACCAAGTGATACTTTTTATGAAGAGAAAAGTGTTATTATCGATAAACCATATTTTAATGAGAATGACAGCGAAGAAGCTAAAAGAAAAAATGACATAAATGCACTGATAAAGGATGAAAAGCAACTTTTAGAAATACATTATCAAAATGCTCAACAAGATCTAAAAAGTTTTAATGAATTCTTAAGTATCTCAAAAAATTTGCTACTCAGAAAAAAACGTAAGAATATCTATATCGAAGATATCAATATGAAACTCTCACAGTTATTGGTAAATACCAATCAATTTGGGAAAGTAGATTCTGCAATAGAACAATTTAATGCCTATGCTTTAGACATTTACCCACTAATAAAAGACAGCACTAACAAACAAGTACAATATTCAATCTTAGTGATGGCCAGTCAAGGCGCTGTTATTTATGGGATGACTCGTGATGAAACAATACTAACAACAATATTTAATACTTTACTTAGCGAAAATTTCGATATTAAAACCACTAATAACCCAACGCTTGCCTTTAACCTAGCTTGTATTTATGCGCTGACAAAAAACAAGTCTGAAATGATTAAAGCAATCACAGCAGCACGAAAAATGAAAAAGCCGACAGAGCAATTTATGAAAGATGGTGACTTTGCTGTTTACTTAACAGATGACGACTTTTTAGCCGCTATAAAGTAAGAGTTCAATTCAATTATAAAACCTGGATTATTAAAGCTTTAAAAGGGAGATATCATCACCCTTTTTATTTTTATCTTCACATCTAATGACTTTAAGTATGTTGGTATACTATGAGCAGTTAAATATCTAAGTTAAGCGCTTTAATTGCTTTTTACGCATCATTATTTCAACAATAGATAGATTGATAACGATACCTAATAGCCGACCATAATCGTACTGAAAATGCGTTAACATTTTAAAAATCACATCAAAATTACTAAATAAGATAAGTATAAGAATATCTATAAATAATGGTGTTATCGCAGCCAATACAATCGCAACAGCACGTGCCATCCAGAATTGATGTACTTTAATATTTCCCTTAATAACATGCCATAATGCAATTAAAAAACTACTACAAATAGCGATACTTGTCATAATAAGAATACTGTAACGTATCCCTTGAGATTCAGGCGATAATACATTGTGCATCCACACTCCAGATATCGCCATAATACAGCCAGAAATCACAGCGATACGGCCAGCTAATTTGTGTCGTTTAGGGTTTTTTATACGTATTTTAGGTGAAAACTGAAATGGCATAGTTAAGAAAAATAAAACCCCCGCCCCACCATGTACAAACATTGCCCCAGGCATACTAAAATGAATACTGCTAATAAACGATGATTCAGCTGTAAAACCTAATATACCTAAGACGACCATCGCAATGCCAAACATTGCAGGTATCCCAGCTATGCCAGTTAAAAAAAGTAATGTGCCAACCACGGGCCAATTGTAAGGTGTATTTAATGAGTCAATATTATTAGTTTTAGATAACATGATAATGTCATAATTTCTCGAATGGCTAAGTTGAGACTGATTATGTAGAATAACTTTAAAATTAGCGTCCGGCTGGGTTGATTAAGACCTATTTATCAGTTCAGCCTGTAAGGCTGGATACATAAACAACGTCCAGAGCGCTTATAAAACCTAGCATTACAAAAAGTAAGAGAATTATTAGTAATGGAAAGCACAACACTGTTCGCAATTAATTTATCAACACTTATTATCATTATTTTTAGCGCTCATTTGTTATGTTTACGTGCTTTTGAACGTCAAACTTATTTACCCTTAGCTGTATTTTTATTTTCAATTGGCATTATAATTTGTCAGCCTACATTAGCGTATTTGGCTGATCAATTACGTCCTACTATGATCATACTTTCCTTGCCTGCTATTTTATTAACAGCGCCAAGTTTATGGTTTTATGTTGAGGGCATTACAGCAAAAACCCCCTGGCAATTAAGCCAAATGAATAAAAAGCATTTTATACTCTTTATGATCGGCGCTGTGGTAGCCTTTGTTGCACTATTTATCTCTTATGATGTTCAGTATGCTCTATTAGTAAATGATGATGACAGTATATTTGATAAAATCGACCAAACAACTAAATTGATAACCATAACAACGCTTCTTGCAACAGTATTACTGGTACTTGCATGGATAGCTCAATCAGGTTTTTATCTTTATAAGGTGATAAAAAGATTAACGCAATATAGAGCACATTTAAAAAACTTATTCGCCAGTACCGAGGCGAAAGAAGTTAGGTGGATAAGCTGGCTATTACTTGCAGTGGCAGTTGTATGGGCAGCAACTGCAGCCAACATCATCGTTAATAATATCTTATTCTCTAACGAAGTTAACGCCACAGTATCAGGCTTAATTATTCTGGTTATGACTTGGAGTGTTGCTATTTGGGGGCTGCGACAAAAACCAGGATTTGAAGAAATTTATGATGCTGATGAAGAAATTCAACAAATACTAGAAGATGTGCCTCCTCAATCAGAAAAGTATCAGCGTTCCGCTTTAAATAATCAAAATGCAGTTAAAATAGCAGAAAAAATAGCACTCGCTATGCAACAAGATCAACTCTATTTAGATGCGTCATTGTCTTTGCAAAAACTCGCGAAACATATCAATACCTCACCTAATTACATTTCACAAACGTTGAATGAAACATTAGGCGCTAATTTTTTTGATTATATTAATCAGTACCGAATCAATGAAGCAAAAAAGCAATTAAAAGAAACTAAAAACACTGTTTTAGATATCGCAATGAATGTTGGTTTTAATGCAAAATCTTCTTTTTATACCGCGTTTAAAAAAGAAATCCAACAAACACCAAGTCAATATCGTAAAAGTGAGACTTAAGTAGCGTTTTAATAAATAAAACTCAAATTTCACCTACAGAATTGGTTTTGTAGGTTGGCCTTTAGGCTGACGGTTTTAATTTGAAAAGCTACCGATAACTGCTCCTGCTTTATTCTTGTACCTACATCCATGTAGGCCAAGCCTCATCTATTTAAAATTACTAATTTAATTAGATGAAGCCGTTATTTCAATTGTATATACAACTATGACAAGACGTAATTCTAGCGAACATATTATTGCTTTGCGGCCCTTATAAACACAGCTCAATTTTTTGTTAAATATTAAATTACAGCGAACAAGAAAACCAAGCGCCAAGGCATTATTATTTTCACTAGATTAATGTTTGGCTTGCTGAATATTTAAACAAGCCAAATAAAATAAGTAAACTTTAATTTATCACCCTCATCTATGACTTAAAAACCTAGTCAATAGGGTAGGCACTTTCATGACAAGACTCACATGTTGGACTTCCATTAATTTGAAATTCAGCAGGGTTGTCACAGCTATCACATATAGCCCCTTTTGGAACTGAAAGTTCATCACAAACTGGACAATCAGCTTGTGATAAATTATCAAGTTCAGAACCACAAGAGTTACATGTAGTTAGTTCCCCCATAATAGTTCCCCTTCTATTTAGTTTTAATTTTAGAGTAAATTGTGCTCTTAGATACGCCTGTCATTATAGATATTTTGAAAACTGACATTCCATTGTTATAGCAATTTTGCATGATCTCGTATCGGGTGTTTGAAGGTTGAGAGTCAAACATTGCTCGATTATATTTATTCTGCGAACTTTCTAGCGCATCAACCAAAGTGCTAACAGCACCCTGTAGGGTATTCGTAGCTATCATGGAGGTTATTCCTTAAAGTTAATAATTAAAAAATTTAGGTCACAGGTAACTTAAGAAATTAATTTGGAGTTAAAGATCAACTAATTAAATTGCCTACCGCTTTACTTAAATGACTCATCAACAGCCAATATGACAATCATAAACCAACAAGCGGGTAAGATCAAAACACAAAAACACAACAAATAATAGCCACACAAAAAATAATGGGTACGCAAGAAATTAAAAGTAAGGAATAGCCATACCCAAAACCTACTAATTACTTACATTCAACCTTTAACACTTAAATAATGTATAATTAAGGGTAAGGAAAAATAATTTATTTGGAGGTGGCAGTACTTTCAATTCAGGGTAATAAATATGAAAAAAGATCTAATTTATAAAAATATGCTTGGAATTAAACGAAAAGAGCTAATCAACTCCTTTAATAACATTCAAAAGATGGCCTGGGAACAAATTTTACTTTTAGCTATTTATAGCCGCCATAAATGTTATTTTTCTTTGGATAACAAAGAAAATAAGAACATGCTTGCAAAAATTAAACTTATAAAGGCTTTAGACAAACTTGAAGACTCTGAATTGATGCAACAGGTGTTGCATTCATTACACGATGGCCAAGGAAGTAATTCTATTATTAAGTTACTACATGAGTTATTTGAAAAATCAAAAAAAAATCTTTCACCAGAAAATTCACTCTTGAGGAAAATAGAAGAAGACAATATTGCCTTTCCTGCTTGCCATGAAAAGCCTCTCTACTCCTATTATGCATTATATAAAATACTCAACAATCCAATAGGTATATTCAGTGAGCTATTAAATATCAAAAATTTAGAAATTAACTTTGAAAGATATATTGAAATTTACTTAGCTGATTATATGTCCAAAAAACATTACTTTTCACGGGGCACCCTTTCAGATAAAAATCATAGTCTTATTCAATCTTTAACCTATGAACCAACTCTAAAAGAACTTATAAGTTATATTGAAGATAACCAGATCAGTATTGATAAAAAAACCTTCCTGAATTTTGTAAAAAGCAGTTTATCAGAGGAATTAGGGAAGAATATTCATAAGGCATTTGATCAATTATCAGTTCAAAATATACAACAACAATCTAGTACTGAAGAAAGTACTTTTAAGAAACTGTGCTCTTTAGAGCAAAATAAAAATGAGATAAAACTAACATTTGATAAAAACCTATTGAAGCATCTGTCAGGATTAGGTCAAATAGAAAGTATTATGGAAGGGGTAAAATCTCACTTAGAAAAATCTTTAACAGACTCTCGCTATACAAGCAATTTCGGACTGCAAATAAATGAAAGTGATACCAAAGCATATGATGATGTCAGCTCATGGTATGTAGCCAACAAAACAGATTTGATTCGCAAACTTGAGCAAGTACCAAAGCTTATTGCATCAGTAATCGAATTTGATATTAGATATGGTCTCGGTTTTTGTAATACAGAAACTGGCTTTATAAATATCAACAAGCCATTTAAACAATCATCAAAAGATACATATAAACTCACAACTAGCTTTATCAAAGAATGTTTATTTCAGTTTTCTAGTCCATTCAATTTTAATTCTTGCGGATTACATCCGATTTCTTTTGAAAAGCATATAGAGAAGTTTGAAGAGATTTGTGCAGAAGGCAACTCAGAGGAGTCAGCTCCAAGCTTACTTATGACTAAATGGGCTGACCAAGAAGAAAAGCCTATGATTGAAAGATTCAAAAAATTACCAAAATATTTAAAAGTAAATAGTTACACACCTGTAGAGCCTTTGATAAAAGAACAACTTAAGATTGAAAATGAAAAAGGAAATTACTACCCCTTAAACTCACCTTTTCCTCTACCACTATGGTTCAATATTAAAAATTAGTATTTAATTTAAACCCGAACAAAACACCTAATAATTTACCTATTTCGAATAATGTAAATGTTCAATAAATTTGGGTTGATAAATTTACTAGTACCACTTAAAACATTTCAGGACAAGTAGAGGCTAATAATTGATTTTTTCGAATTTAAATAACAGAATACATCTATTCCTTAACGTTCTTTAGTGTCAGCAGCTTCATTACAAAGGTGAGGCAGCCAAAGGTAATTTTCCTTAATTTATCTATGTATACCATTTTGAGAGTTAGAATCTGTTCGCACAATTCAGAACTTGTTCGCTCTAATTATCTCTTGTCAACTAAACCGCACCACCACAGGCAACACCAGAGCTCCACGCAAACTGGAAGTTATACCCTCCTAGCCAGCCTGTTACATCTATTACTTCGCCTATAAAGTATAGGCCAGGCGCTTTTTTAGCTTCAAAAGTTTTAGAAGATAATTCGTTGGTATCTACACCACCTAAAGTCACTTCGGCTGTTCTGTAACCTTCTGTACCATTTGGTTTAATTTTCCAATTGTGAATGTAGTCACTTAAAGCTGCTATTTCGCCATGTTCAAGCTGTTTAATAGTTTTATCAATGATGTCTCCTTGGGTGATCATCGCTTCAATAAATCGCTTAGGCAATATAGTCACTAACATGTTTTTAAGTGATTTTTGGCTATGCTGATCTCGCCAGTTTTCAAGTAATTCAGTAATAGGCGTATCAGGTAAAAGATCGATTGTAACTGCTTGGCCTGCTTGCCAAAAAGATGAAATTTGTAAAATTGCAGGGCCTGATAAACCGCGATGAGTAAATAAAATATTTTCACGAAATTGCGTACCATCTTCGCTTGTCACTTGTGTATCTACGCTAATGCCAGATAAACCATCAAACCTTTGTTTATCGTGATCATGCAAAGTAAATGGCACTAATGCCGCAGTGGTTGGTAATACATTTAAACCAAACTGTTCAGCAATCTTATAACCTATTGGCGAGGCACCAAGTTTTGGCATAGTTAACCCTCCAGAAGCTACAATCAGTGAATTACATTCAAAATCATCTTCACTGGTAGACACTAAATACCCCGATTCAGTTTTTTCAACTGAAGTCACTTCATTACGCAAAAAGTGCGATACACCTGCCCATTCACATTCGGTCATTAAAATATCTACGATATCAGACGCACTGTTATCACAGAATAATTGGCCTAATGTTTTATGATGATATTCAAGACCATGACGATCCACTAGCTCAATAAAGTCATGCTGTGTATAGCGGCTTAAAGCTGATTTAACAAAATGTGGATTTTGACATAGGTAATTTTCTGGGCTGGCATTTTCGTTGGTAAAATTACAACGACCACCGCCGCTAATTAAAATTTTACGACCTGGCTTTTTGCCCATATCTAATACTGCAACACTACGGCCTTTATAACCAGCTGTAGCTGCTGCCATTAAACCTGCTGCGCCTGCACCGATAATTACTACGTCAAACTGTTTCATTTTTTACCTTGAAAGCTGATAAATTACTTGTGTATTACTACTAGAATCATTTACAGATTTAAAATAGCACCACTGAGCCGCGCATTTTCTCATACATAACGCTTGTAAGCTATGTAATACGTATGCCTAAGGTTGAACAAATTTAGCTCAACTTGCTTAATGCTTGTTTAATCTCGAAAAGCTATTTTTTGTACCAAATATTTAATATGCTTATATCACTTAAATTTACTGTGAATTTGAATTTTCAACTCATGATTTCAATTAAAGGGCTCAGTTTTAGCTGGCCAAAACAACACGCTATTTTAAAAATAAATGAACTTGAGATAAAAAAAGGCGAAAGCATTTTTTTACAAGGCCCGAGCGGCTCAGGTAAATCAACTTTACTGTCATTACTTGCGGGTATAAACCAGCCTAGCAGCGGTAAAATAGAAATATTAAATACAAACTTAAATGAATTATCGGCAAGTCAAAGAGATAAATTTAGAGCTGAGCATATAGGTTATATTTTTCAAATGTTTAACCTATTACCTTATTTATCTGTTATTGAAAATGTAACGCTAGCGTGTGAGTTTTCTAAAAAAAGAAAAGTTAAGGCCCTGCAAAAAAGCAAAACCGTCATTGATGAAGCTAAACGCTTATTAGATCATTTAGAAATCCCTGAACATTTATTTGATCAAAACATTTTAAACTTAAGCATAGGTCAGCAACAACGTGTAGCCAGTGCACGCGCTTTAATTGGCAGTCCTGAATTATTAATTGCTGACGAACCTACTTCAGCACTTGATCAAGCAAGTCGTGAAGCTTTTATAAAACTGCTATTTAAAGAATGTAAAAGTGCCGGCACTACCTTATTATTTGTCAGCCATGATGACACATTAAAGCCTTTATTTGAGCGCTATGTATGTTTAAAAACAATCAATGAGGCCTGCTAATGAATATGTTTACTTTGGCACAAAAAAGCCTACTCAACCGTAAATCAACAGTATTGCTAACCTTATTAACCATAGCCGTCAGCGTGATGTTATTGCTAGGTGTAGAACGCATCCGCACACAAGCTAAAGCCAGTTTTGCTAATACTATATCGGGCACAGATTTAATTGTGGGCGCACGTACAGGTTCAACTAATTTATTGCTGTATTCGGTTTTCAGAATTGGTCATGCAACACATAATGTTAGCTGGCAAAGTTATGAAAATATCATAAAACATCGTACTGTAAAGTGGGCGATCCCGTTCTCTTTAGGGGATTCTCATAAAGGATTCCCAGTACTTGGCACCACGTCTGATTATTTTGAACACTACAAATTTGGTAAAAAGCAGCCATTAGCTTTTGCACAAGGGCATGCTTTTGAAAAACCATTTGATATTGTTTTGGGTGCTGCTATCGCCAAAAAACTGGGATATAAACTTAACGATAAAATAGTGGTGTCTCATGGCGCAGGCAATACGAGTTTTCATCATCATGATGAGCATCCGTTTACTGTAGTTGGTATTTTAAAACCAACAGGTACACCGCTAGACAAAACCTTACATTTACCGCTGATAGCAATTGATAAAATGCATGGTTCAAGCGCTCAAACGCCAAGCCACGATCACGATCACGATCACGATCCAGATTTAATAGGCGAACCAAAACAAATCACCGCATTTTTATTAGGTTTAAAGTCTCGTATTGCTGTTTTAACTTTACAACGCAGTATTAATACAGATGCTAACTTAACTAAAAATGAAGCTTTATTGGCGATTATTCCTGGGCTTACATTACGTCAACTATGGGAAATGCTCTCTATGGTTGAGCAAGTTTTATTAGTTATTTCAGGCTTTGTAGTCATTTCAGGCTTATTAGGCATGTTAACTAGCTTATTAACCAGCTTAAACCAACGCCGCCGCGAGCTGGCAATTTTACGCTCTCTTGGGGCAAGGCCATGGCAAATAGGCATGTTATTAGTCAGTGAATCTGTACTACTGACCGCAACAGGCTGTATTATAGGCATAGGATTATTATATGCTGTGCAATTAGCGACAGCCGCGCAATTACAAGAGTTATCAGGTTTGCAATTATCGCTCACTTGGTTAACACAACATGAAATGCTATTAATAGCAGGTGTATTATTGTCTGGATTTTTAGTCGGTTTAATACCAGCTTGGCGCGCTTACAAATACTCACTCAGCGATGGCATGAGCATTAGAGTTTAACAAGAGAGAACAATGCAAAATTTAAAAGCAATTATAGTGGCGAGTTTAATGGCTGTTACGTCATTTTCAAGTGACGCGGGCCCTTCAAAAGAGTTATTTTGGGATGAGCTTATTCCTAAAGGTCATGTGCAATTAGAGCAACAAGATGCCGCTAGTCATAATGAAAATACCCAAGCTAACTGGGTGCAACCCGATTTAGATGCGCCAGTTGTTCAAGAATTAAATGGTAAAACAGTCAGTATTCCTGGCTTTGTAGTGCCGCTTGAAGGCGATGATGAGCTCATCACTGAGTTTTTATTAGTGCCTTATTTTGGCGCTTGTATTCATGTACCACCACCGCCACCAAATCAAATCGTGCATGTGATCATAAAAGACGGTGTACCAATTGACAGCTTATACGATGCAATTGTTGTAACGGGTGAACTTTCAACTAAAGGCTGGAGCGGTGAAATTGCCGAAGTAGGCTACACAATGAAAGGCATTGGCGTAGCACCATTTGAGGGTTAAGCTTCAATTTACGAGCTAATTTATTATTACAAACTTTAGCTCGTAACATTCTTTAACTTATTAACCTATCAGCATTCCTCGCCTTTTTTATTTTTTTGCCTTACACTTATTTTTAATTTATATCCCCTAGTAAAATAAAGGAAAAAACATGGCTCTAGCAACTGCAAGACACATTTTAGTAGACGACGAAGCAAAATGTAATGAACTAAAAGCGCAAATTGAAGCTGGTGCTGATTTTGCTGATATCGCAAAGCAAAACTCTAACTGTCCTTCAGGCTCTGAAGGTGGTGATTTAGGTGAGTTTGGCCCTGGTATGATGGTTCCTGAATTTGATAAAGTTGTATTTTCTGCACCTGTAAATACAGTTCAAGGTCCAGTACAAACACAGTTTGGTTATCATTTATTAGAAGTTACTAGCCGTAGCGAATAAAAATATCCAGTTTCTCGCATCAATCAGTAAGTGATGCGAGATATTTAAAATAACATTTGCCAGCAGTGGCCTATAAATCTGCAAAGCAGGTTTATTTTAAAAGGAATTCCCATGCAATTATTTGGTTCAACTAGTTCCCCTTATGTTCGTCGTATTCGCGTTTTATGTCATGAACTTGATATTCAACATGAATTTATTAACTTAAATATATTTGATGAGAAAGACCGCCAAACACTTATTGAGCTAAATCCAACGCGCAAAATCCCTATGCTAAAAGATGGTGAACAAGTCATTTTTGATTCAAATATCATTCACCGTTATTTAAAACATACATTTGAATTAGCACCACTGAATTGGCATCAAGAAAATCAACTTACATTAATTAATTCATGTAATGATTCATTAGTTGAAATGCTGATCTGCCAACGATCAGATCTAGACACAAAACAAGATAGTTTATTCTTTAATTTACAGAACGAACGTATTACAGAAGTACTGTCAGTACTGAATCAACAAGTGATGAATAAAGAGTTTAACTCCTTTGATTATCCTGAAATCAGCCTATACTGTTTAATAGACTGGATCCAATTTAGAGAGTTAAAAGATCTGTCAGTTTATCCAGCATTAGTGCATTTTTGGCAGTCTCATCAAAGCCGAACAAGCACGCAAAAGAACGACCCAAGGTTGTAAAGAGGTACACATGGATATTAAAGAATTGGCGCCTGAGCACTATGATGCTGTTATCGCATTGGGAAATTTAGTTCATGGCGATAATTATTTAGATCTTGAATCAATTAAATTGATCCATCAAAAAAGCATTAAAGATAATATAAATGCGAGTTTTATTGCTACAGAAAACAACCAACTTTTAGGCTTCAGACTCACTTATGCACCATTAAACTGGCAAGTAGATCAATGGTGCAGCAGTGAACTATGGCAAGTACCACTCGACAAAACCTGCTATTTTAAATGTAATACCGTTGCCGAAGCTGCTCGCGGTAAAGGCATAGGCGGCTTATTATTAGCCGAATCAGTTAGAGCTGTAAAAAAACAAGGTGGCGTTGCAGGCGCAAGCCATATTTGGATGCAAAGCCCTGGCAACTCAGCATTTCGCTATTTTACCAAAGCAGGTGGTGAATTAATCAAAATCCATCCTGATCGCTGGCTTCCAGATAGTTTAGAACACGGATATGTTTGTACGCTTTGTGGCAATGAATGCCATTGTGATGCAGCTGAAATGCTATTAAAATTTTAAATAGAAAAATAATAATAAAAATATGACATATGATCCGTTAATTTCAAAAAACTGTGCAGACCAACCTTTGCCCGATAGCTATTGGGCAAGTACCATAGCTTACCCTCAAGCTGCAAAGCCGTTAGTACAAAACCAACAAGTTGATGTCGCTATTATTGGTGGTGGCTTTACAGGGCTTTTAACAGCTTACTATTTAAGTACAGAATATCAAATTGATTGCTGTGTATTAGAAGCAAACCAAGTTGGCTTTGGTGCTAGCGGTCGAAATGCAGGTTTTGTACTCAAAGGCTCTGGACGTTTGAGTTACAGTCAAATGGCCAGCAAGTGGGATTTAGATATAGCTAAAGGCATTTACAATGAATTTAGCGAAGCCGTAAGCAGAGTTGAAGGTTTAATAGAGTCACATAATATTGATTGTGATAAGCAAGAAAATGGTTATTTGAAAATAGCACACAACAAAAAAGCACTGAGCTCTTTACAAGCTCAAAGTGACTTTATCGCTAAAAATATTGGCGGTAATTCAGAGTTTATTTCATCTGAAAAGCTTAAATCTGATTTTATGATAAACCATGAAGCTTATGGCGCATTAAGATTAAATGATGGTTTTGGTATTAACCCATTAAAATTAGTACTTGGCTATGGAGATATGGTTCGTAAACAAGGGATCAGCATTTTTGAGAAAACTCCTATATTAGATTGGCAGCATAATAGCGATAAACATATTCTCACTTGTCCTAATGGCACAGTAACCGCTAAGCAAGTTGTATGTGCAGCTAATGCTTATAACAGCCAAAAAACACATCAAGCAATTGCGCAAAGGTATTTGCCAATTCTCAGCAATATAATGGTCACTCGCCCGTTAACTAAACTTGAATTACAAATAACAGGCCTTAAAACCAATCAAGTCACTATGGATACGCGTACTTTAAAATACTATTACAGATTATTGCCTGATAATCGTATTTTATTTGGCGGTCGAGGTGCTGTAAAAGGCAAAAATCAAGATAAAGCAATTTATAAACAGCGATTGAATGCTGCATTAGGCCAATGCTTTCCAATATTAAAAAATATAAATATTGATTACTTCTGGAGTGGTTGGATAGCAGCTGCCTTAGATGATATGCCCCATATTTTTACTAATAATAATACTGCATATAGTTTAGGTTATTGTGGCTCTGGAGTGTCATTTAGTGCACAAGCCGCTTACAGACTCGCACAGCAAATAGCTAAAGATAAAGTCCCTGACTTACCTTTATATAGTGCACCTTTACCTAAATTTCCATTTGCCCAATTTAGACGTTTAGGCCAAGCTGCTTATTACAATTATGGTTGGTTAAAAGATAAATATTTATAGAAGTTTTGTGGATTGAGCTTTAGCTTAACTTTTTTAAAACAACCCCGTAAGACTGATGTCTCACATTACTTTATAAGCATATAGCAAAAAAACACAGTTGGTTGACTGTGTTTTTTAAGTTACAAACGGGTTGGGTTTGTGTCTAATGCTTTAAATTAATTTGAGATTACTTAGTTAGCGCATATGTTGCGCTCATTACTGTGACCGCAATAACTGAACCGACTGCAACAGCTGATTCCATGCCGTTAAATGCTAATACTCCCATCACTAAAGCGCCTAAAACAGAAGTTGTAAAAAGTTCGCCATTGCTTGAAGTATTCATAATCATTTCCTTTGTATAATCAGTTCAGTATTTAAATTAAGTTGCTACTTAGTAGCTGTTGAAATGAATAATAATGAAGTTTTTACGTAGTTATTTCATCTAAGTGTTTAGTGGTCAAATTGAGTGATAATGGGCTAAATAGTGTGATAGGCGATATGTAAATAAGCAAATCTCACCATTAACATATTGTATACATTATTCAAATTATGATGTACCTTGTGTTTCCAGAATGGTTTTCTAGTAAAGCATCTTATTAACAATCAAGAATCCATTCATACATTTAATAATAAAAATTAATTATGTAGGAGCTATTATGTCTTTAAAATTTAATAAGAAATTTGCGTTTAGTACACTTGCTTTATCAATTTCTTTAACGGTTCAGGCAGAAAATATAAATAAAAAGCAGTTCATTCAAAACAATGCACCTAAAAATAATAGTGCGATTAATGTTCTCAGTAATAAAGGACTTATTTGTGGTACTGATGAGACAAAACAAATCTGGGAACCTACAGGCTTAACCTCTACGCAGCTAGAAAAAAAAGTACAACAAAGAAAAGCCTCTAAAATAGCCGCTTTACACACAAACCCATCAGCAAACGTAACTGAAGAACAATTAGATCTTGCTGAGCGTTATTATATTCCTGTTGTAATACATGTTTATGGCGATGCACATAATTGTACTGAAGGTGATACTAGCTGGGGATGTGTGAGCGACGAAACAATTATTGATGGTTTAAATAAAACAAATGAAGATATTCAGGGCCTTAATACATTCGATGGTCCTATTTCAGAAGAATTCCAAGCTATTCGTCAAAATATGAATGTTGAGTTTGTATTAGCTAAGTTAGATCCTGATGGTAAGGCAACAACAGGTATTATCCGCCATAATGATGGCCAAACTTCAGGGTTTGGCAATATTGACGCCACAACTGAAGCAGAAATTTCAGCCGATGCCTGGGATAATTATAAATATATGAATATTTACCTACAGCATGATTTATATGCTGATGGTGTTACAAATAATTCAGGTGTAGCTTGGTACCCTTCTAAAAGTATGTCTGATAAAGGACTTGCCCGCGTAGTTTACAATGGTGCTTATGTTGGAAACAATACAACTGAAAACTTCCGCTCGGTACTTACACATGAATTTGGCCACTGGTTAAATTTAAAACATACTTTTAACGATTACACTTGTTCAGTAGATAGTGCGCTTTTCTGTGGTTTAAGCGGAGATAATATATGCGATACACCACAAATGGCTAGCAGCAGCGTTCAGGATAATGCTGAAAATTGTCTTGGAGAAGCGACAAATACAGAAAACTTCATGCATTACACGAATAATTACGCAATGTTCACACATGATCAAGTTGAGCGTTCAGTGGCGGCATTACACCACCCTGCTCGTGAAACTTTATGGTCTGATGAAAACTTAGAAAGTACGGGATTAGGTGAGTTTGCAACTGGTGCTTTACATGAATGGGATGGCACTGGTTTAGATGATTTACCAGACAGTGGCATTACATTATTGGAAGAAATAAATCTATCTGCAGAAAAAGACAATATTCAATATTTTGAGATTGATATAGCTGAAGGTACCGAACTACTTTATGTCTACTTAGATAATTACAAACAAGATCCTGACATGTATATGCGTTTAGGTGAGCAACCTGTAATGGATACTGAAGGTAATTGGACAACTGATTACACTTCATATAATGAAACTGGCAGCGCTGAATTCTTCAAAATATTCGCACCTAAGCCAGGAAAATACTTTGTCGCAATCCACGCATTTAGTGAATATGATAATGCAAGGTTACGCGTAAAAACATTTGATGATCCAACATTATGTAATGATTGCGTTCGCGTTACCTTGATTGACGAAAAAATATCTGGTGCTAAAGGCGAACTAAAAGAATATCAAGTGACATTACCACCAAGCGCTAAGCGTGCATTATTTGAGATCCCTGCTGGCTATTCAGGTGATCCAGATATATATGTAAAACAAGGTGAAATCATTACCTTTGATGATAATGATTGTGCTCCTTGGAAAGCAGCGGGTGCATTAGAGTCGTGTTTATTTGATGAAAGTAGAGTTGATACGGAAGGTGCCCCAATTCCTGTAGGGGGAACTTATAGCATGATGATAGATGGTTATTCTGAATATAGTGGTGCTTCATTTGTTGTCAGTTATGATATGCCGATAGAGTCAGCTCCTATAGCACAAGTAAATGGACCATATTCAGCAATCGAGACTGATGAAATCAGTTTTAGTAGTGAAGGCTCTGTAGACAATGATGGTAACATTGAAAAATACAATTGGTCATTTGGAGATGACACTCATAGTTCAGAAGCAAATCCAAAACATAGTTATGCAACTACTGGTGAGTATCATGTTTCTTTAACTGTTACTGATAACTTTGGCGCAACCCACATTAATAAAACAACAGTAACAATTTCAGAAGCAACGCCTCCAACACCTGAAATAGTTGCAACAACTTCAGTAAACGTCGGTGAACCGATACAATTCAATAGTGATAATTCAGCTATCGGTGATGCTGAGATTACAACATATGAATGGAATTTTGGAGATCTTTCAAGTAGTACTGAACAAAACCCAATTCATTATTTTGCAACTGAAGGCACTTATACTGTCTCTCTTAATTTAACTGACGCAAGAGGAAAAACAGCATCTGAAACAATGGATGTAACCGTTGCTGTTAAAGCTGAAATACCTGAAGTTAAAAAAAATTCAAGTAGTGGTAGCTTAGCTTGGTTATCTTTATGTTTATTAAGTTTTGGTGGATTTTCACGCCGTGTTAAAAACACTTAAGTGAATCAATAATTTCATATTTTAGCCTGTTAGCTAAAAAAATATGAAAAGCCTAATATTAAAAATGCCGCCTTTCAGCGGCATTTTTATATTGTAATCATCAATACTTTAAATAATCCACAGACTATTCCACCAATTTAATATAGAATTCTTTTAGAGCTTTATTTCAAGGATATTGGTTGAGAACACATTTAGGCCGCCGCCCCTTTACTGCAATGGAATTGCACGCTTTATTTAATGGTTATATATATTCTGATAGCAAAGTATCTAGAGAACAGCCAAAGCATTGGCATTTTTGGCTACCCGTTTTAGCGTATTATACTGGCGCTTATAGTGATGAAATTAGCCGACTTACCTTAAATGATATCATTGAGATTGATTCAAACTTATATTTTCACTTTCATACTAATGGCAAAATAAAATCCAGATTAGTACCCATCCACCCTGGTTTAATTCACGCGGGATTACTCAATTTTTTTGAATTTATTAAAGCACAAAATCAAAACAGGCTGATGTATGATCTCCCAGCTAAATCAGGACGCTATAGTGAAAAAGTAAGAATTTGGTTTTCTGGCGAAGGTGAACGATTTGGTTATTTACAAAAATGCGGCATTCCCAATATAGATCATGTTGGTCGAAAAGCTGCAATTAGCTCTTTTCGTCTAAACTTCGAAGAACAAATACGCATATTTGCCATTCAAGCCAAAAATAAAGATATCTTTCATTATTTACTTGGCTTTAATGAATATAATCAAAGTAACTTTGAACATTCGCAGCTATTAACCGACGTTGTAAAAAAACTTCGGCCTCTTTCAGATAAAACGACTTGGCAGCGATTTGTCGAACGTGAAAAAGCTTAGCTCTAAAACAGAGCCTTCCCCCCTCTTCACTTTCATTTACGATTTGTTACCAACTAACAGGTCGTAAACTTTATACTGCCCGCGAAATTTGTTACTTTTTTATTACTATTAAAATAAATCGTAATAATTATTTAATGAACCAGGGAACCTTCATGAAAAATAAAAATATTTCTATGCTGAAAAAAAGCATACTCGCTTTTAGCATAGGCTTTAGTCTTTGTGGTGTCACACAAGCAAATGAGTTTCAAGTTGCAAAAGTTGCAAAACCAAGTTTTCAACATGTGAATTTAATGCTAAATCCTGCAAAAGATAACTTTTCAGGCTCAACAACGATTAAATTAGAAGTGCTAAAAAAAACTAAAATCATTGAATTAAGTGGCAGAGATTACACAGCACAAATAATTAAGTTAATAGGCGATAAAAACTGTGATATGACAGCAACTATGCTAGAAACACATAAAGTTAGCTTAGAATGTGAACATGATATTCAACCTGGTAAATACACACTAAATATCGACTTTACGGCGCCTTTCAACAAACAATCTGTTGGTTTATATAAAACCATAGATAAAGAACTCCCTTATTTATTCACGCAATTTGAAATGAGCGATGCGCGTCGTGCATTTCCAGTTTTTGATGAGCCTAGTTACAAAATTCCATTTCAGCTAACAATTACCGCACCTAAAGATCAAAAAGTATATGCAAATACACCTGAGCTAAAAACTATTGTTGTTGGCAATATGGCAACACATCATTTTGATAAAACACCGCCTATTTCATCTTACTTAGTTGCTTTAGCAGTCGGTCCATTTGTTGAAACTAAAGTAGAAGGTATGCCGATTGAAGGTCGTATCATTACAAGTAAAGAAAAACAAAAATTAGCACAATATGCCGCAGATGAAATGCCTGCCATTTTAGCTTCCATGGAAGATTACTTTGGTAGCCCTTATCCATATAAAAAGCTAGATTCTGTTGGTGTGCCTGAGTTCCCGTTTGGTGCTATGGAAAATGCAGGTTTAGTCACTTATCGTGAAGATATTTTATTAGTAGACGCTGAAAACTCGAGCCAAAATGCAAAACAAAGATCCGTATCAGTTATCGCTCATGAGTTAGCACACCAATGGTACGGAAATTTAGTTACAATGAAATGGTGGAATGATCTTTGGTTAAATGAAGCCTTTGCAAGTTGGATGGCAGCTAAAATAACACATAAATTACACCCTGAATTTGGTTCTAACTTAAGCTTGCCGCAAAATCGCGTGATGGCAATGGATGCCCGCCTTTCAACAAAACCTATTCGTAAACCTATCAAAACTGAAGACGATATCATGGATGGTTTAGGTCTAGCTTACAGTAAAGGCAGCGCTGTGTTGTCTATGGTTGAAAACTGGATTGGCGAAGAAGACTTTAAAAAAGGCATCCAAGCTTATATGAAAGAGTTTGCATTTAAAAATGCCAGCGCTTCAGATCTTTGGAATGCGCTCGCTAAAGCCTCAGGTAAAGATGTACCTAGTGTTTTAAAATCATTTATTGAGCAATCTTCTTTCCCACTTGTTGCAGTAAAACAAAATGGTAAAACTATCTCGCTATCGCAAAGTCGTTTTGCTAATAAAGGCGTTGATGCGCCAGCACAACTGTGGAGCGTACCAGTTACGATTAAATATGGTCGCGGCAATGAAGTAAAAGAAGCAAAAGTTTTATTAAATTCAGATTTAGCAAAAGTTGAGTTAGATTTTGAGCCAGAATGGATTTACCCTGATGCAAATGCGATGGGCTATTACCGTTGGGTATTAGAAGACAAACAGTTAGACACTTTATTAACGAATGCAGCTGATGTATTAACAGCACGTGAAAGACGTGCATTTATCTCAGCGAGTGATGCCTTGTTAGATGCAGGTTTAATGTCTGGTGGTAACTTGCTTAAAACTTTAGGTCAATTTATTGATGATGCACACCCTAGAGTAGTCTCTATGGCACTAGGTTATATTCAAAGCCAAAAATCTGTCTTTATTGACGAAAGCAATGAAGATGTATGGGCTAACTTTATTACAGCAAAAGCACAAAGCGCGTTAAATAAATATGGAGTAACTGCTAAGCAAGGTGAAGAAGCTGCTATTAGCAAGCTGAGACCGCAACTTATTAGTCTGTTAGCATTTGAAGGTAAAGATAAAAACATTATCAACCTAGCTAAAAAAGAGTCTGCTAAATACATAAAAGATAGCACTAAAGTTGACCCATATACTGCTGGTACATATTTAGAAATTGCCGCATTTTATGGTGATGAAAAGCAATTAACTCACTTCACTCAGGCGTTTGAAACAACGCAAGACCCTCAAGCCCGCACTAACTTATTAATTGCGCTATCTTACTTTGGTAATAAACATCTGCAGCTTAAAATATTAGACTACATGATGACAGATAAAATAACGGCATCTGATATGCGCTATATTATGAGTGGTCATACGTATAAAAAAGCGCGTAAAGCACGATTCCAAAATTGGGTTTATACAAATTACGATGCACTAAGCAAAAAATTACCGCCTTTTTCATTACCACATTTACCGAGTTACACTGGTGCTGGTTGTGATGCTAAAGACTTAAAAGAAACACAAAATTTCTTCACACCTAAGCTTGAAGCTACACCTGCTTTTGGTCGCACTTTAAGTAAGATTGAAGAAAGCGTAAATGATTGTATTAGGCTTAAGAATAGAGAGATAGCTTCGGTTAACCAATACCTAAAGCAGCTTTAAGTTAAGTGTTTAATTTATAATTATTAAACATACGCGGCTCAAGTCCGGTTACGTCGTATAAAATCCCGCCTAATGTGCGGGATTTTTTCGTTGGAGTACATCATAAGGCTAAAAGCTTTCGGGCTAATTAAAAAATGATGAATATTGTAGGTAAGACTTCAGTCTTACGAGCTCAATATTAAAGTTAAGCTAAAGTTCAATCTAGAAAACCTCGAAACCTCGAAACCTCGAAACCTCACAAACAAATCACCAAGTATTTTTAAGCTATGCCTTAACATGTTATCTTATACGCCATATTGATGGTCCCAAATGAAGCTAACTCATGAGTCATACAAACAAAAAAATATTATTAGCCATATCAGGTGGTATTGCTGCTTATAAATGCCCAGAATTAGTAAGGCGCTTAAAAGAGCGCGGTATGCAAGTCAAAGTAGTTATGACTCAATCTGCACAATCATTTGTCACACCTTTATCGCTACAAGCAGTATCTGGAGAACCTGTTTCAGACTCTTTATTAGATCCAAGCGCAGAAGCTGCTATGGGCCATATTGAGTTTGCTAAATGGGCTGATTTAATTTTAGTTGCTCCAGCCACCGCTAATATCATAGCTAAGATGACTCACGGTATTGCCGATGACTTATTAACAACCCTGCTATTAGCAACGCCAGCAAAAGTCGCTGTTGCACCCGCTATGAATCAACAAATGTATGCCCATGCATCAACACAAGCTAATTTAAATACTTTAAAACAACGTAATGTAGATATCTGGGGCCCAGCAAGTGGTGAACAAGCCTGTGGTGATTTAGGTTTAGGTCGCATGTTAGATCCACTCGATATTGTTGAGCATTGCATAAACTTTTTTGATGAAAAAAATAACAGTACAAAAGGTGATTTACTAAAAGGAAAAACAGTAACCATCACAGCAGGACCGACTCGTGAAGCTTTAGACCCAGTACGTTATATTAGTAATCATAGCTCAGGAAAAATGGGATATGCATTGGCTATTGCAGCCGAGCAATTAGGCGCAACAGTCAATATTATTAGTGGTCCGGTTAGCTTATCTACACCAAATAATGTTAGCAGAGTGAATGTTTCAAGTGCCCTAGATATGCAGCAAGCGGCATTAGAATTCGCACCACAATCAGATATTTTTATTGGTTGTGCTGCAGTAGCTGATTATCGCGCAGCAGATATACAAACTCAAAAAATTAAAAAACAAGGCGATGAAATATCATTAACTTTAGTGAAAAACCCTGACGTTATCGCCTCTGTGGCATCTTTAAAAAATAATAGGCCTTTTACTGTTGGTTTCGCTGCTGAAACACAAAACGTCGCCCAATACGCTCAAGGTAAATTAAAAAACAAAAACTTAGATATGATTTGTGCAAATGACGTATCTCAAGAAGGCTTAGGTTTTAACTCAGAGCGTAATGCTTTAACCCTTTACTGGCATGATAAACAAGGTAAGGATGCCCAGTTAAACCTACCCGAAGACAGTAAGCAAGCATTAGCTATCCAGATCATAAAAACCATTGCTAATGCTTGTTTTTAAAGTGCTGCCACTTTATGATAACTGCCAAATAAAAAGCTTAGTCCTAAAATAAGAATAAGAAGTAAGGGATAAAAATGCCTGCTAAAAAAAGTAGCAATAGAAAAGAACAAATACTGCAATCATTAGCGCAAATGCTTGAAACAAACCCAGGTCAAAGGATCACTACAGCTAAATTAGCTGCTGAGGTCGGTGTTTCTGAAGCTGCGTTATATCGCCACTTCCCAAGTAAAGCAAGAATGTTTGAAGGTCTAATTGAGTTTATTGAAGATACTTTATTATCTCGCATCAATATCATTTTAGATAATGAAAAAGATACACAAAGCCGCATGTATAATATTTTAATGCTACTTTTAGGCTTTGCAGAAAAAAACCCTGGTATTACCCGTATTTTGACAGGCGATGCATTACAAGGCGAGCAAGAACGCTTACGTGCACGTATTCAAGGTCTGTTTGAAAAACTAGAAACCCAATTCAAGCAAGTATTAAGAGAGCGTAAATTACGCGAATCAAAAACCTTCACTATTGACGAATCTCATTTAGCTAATTTATTTTTGGCTTTTGTAGAAGGTAAAATGAACCAATTTGTGCGCTCTGATTTCAAACAAAAACCAAGTGCGTCATTTGAAGCACAGTGGCAGCAGCTGTCATTTGCTTGGCATTAATAGCTTTCAATAAATATGCCTACATTCTAGTGGGCATAATTTCACACTCTTATTAAATCAGCATTTATTAAATAATCATCAAATTGCTCTCAATTTAATATCTTTTCTCTATCGATTCATCTCATTTGTATTCAATTCAACTCATTTTCGCTCGACCTCACTTGTTGAATGTTTACAATAGGTTCACCTTAAACACATTAATAGTTTTGAATTTAATTTATGAAACGTCTCCTCTCTATCGTCGCGAGCGCCATTGTTCTAGCAACAACACCCGTTCACGCTCAAGAAGCTCTACAATTTAATGATGTATTTGATTTTAAATATGCTAAGTCTCAGCAGTTATCTGAAAATGGTAAAATTTTAGCGCTATCTGCAACGCCTTACCGTGGTAATGCTCAAGGCCAAGTATATAACCTTGTAAACAATGATCTGTTAAGCCAAGTGCCTATGGGCACTAAACCTGTTATAAATAAAAACGCTAGCTGGGTGGCTTTTACAGTAAAACCGAGCTTATTAAAAAGTGAAAGTGCTTCAAAAAAAGAAAAAAAACAGCTTAAAAATTCACTGACATTGATCAATGCGAATACAGCTGAAAAATTTGAATTTGAAAATATAAAAGACTTTAAATTATCTGATGATGGTTTATGGCTAGCCTACAGATTAGATGAAAAGTCAGATGATAAAAAAACAGATAAAGAATCTGATACAAAAGAAAAGCCATCAGACAAGAAAAAAGATAAGTCTGCAATAAAAGCAGATAAAAAAGACACGTCATACAACTTAGTTATCGTTAGCTTAAAAGATCAATCAAGTCACACTTTAAATAACATTTTAACGTATGGCTTTAGTCATGCGAGTCAACAAATGTTAGTAAGCAAAGTCGTTAAAGATGGCGTTAAAAACCAAATATCTTTAATTGATTTAGCAAAAGATTATAACGCAACATCACTTATGAGTGAGCCGGGCATAGTTGCAAGCAAAATAAGCTGGCATCCTGAGCAAGCTAGTGTTGCATTTACTGCTGGTAACTACATTAATGATGATAAACGTCGCCGTGAATATCAACTTTATATTTGGCATGATAAACAAGGTGAATTAGCTAAAGTAAATACGCCAAAAGAAAACTGGTTTATTGGTAAAACAGCCGATATTAGCTGGTCTGAAACAGGTGAAAGACTTTACTTTAAAACACGCCCAGAACTTGCTAAAAAAATCGAAAAAAAGAAATATAAAACAGCTGAAGATTTAACTGATTACGCTACGATTCGTGACCAAAAAGGCTTAAAAGTTTGGCACAATAATGACGCAGAAATAAAACCAAGAGAGCAAATAACTTGGAATAAAGACAATAAAAACCGTCATTTTCAAGCTGTTTACCACTTATCAACTAAACAAAGCATTCAGTTAGCGACACCTGATATGAATGATGTAAATTTGCATAAAGAAAAACTGGCATTATTAGGTGAATCAAATAATAAACACCTAGAACGCATCATGTATGAAGGTTTTTTTGCTGATTATTATGCGGTTGATGTCAATACAGGTAAGCGAAAAGAGATTTTATCAGATACACGCACAAGGCCTACGCTATCACCAAAAGGCGGCTTTGCAGCTTACTTTGATAAGGGTCATGTGCAGCTTAAAAACATGAAAACTGCTAAATTAAGCAACCTAACACAAGCTATTCGTAGCAGTTTTGCTGATGATCAACATGATTATCCTACAGAAGTGCCTGGTTATGGTTTTGCAGGCTGGATGAGCGATGGCAGCGCTGTTTTAGTTTATGATAAATACGATATTTGGGCATTTGATACTGGCTCATTGAAAGCAACACGTTTAACTGATGGCGCAAAAAGCAATACCCGTTATCGTGTTATCAAGCTTGATAAAACAACTGTTGGTTTTAAAAAGGGTGATACTGTATTTGTTAAAGCAATCAACCTTCAAGATAAACAAACTGAAATTGCTAAGTTAAACTTGAGCGACAACTCACTGACGAAAGTACTAACAGGTCAAAGCCGTTTTGATTTAATCAAAAAAGCAAAACACGCCGATAAATTATTATTTACTCAGCAAAGTTACCATCAATTCCCTGATATTTGGCAAACTGATGCTAACTTTAAAAACAAACAACAAGTTACGAAACTAAACCCACAAATGAAAAACTTTGATTGGGCTCAAAAACCTGAACTTGTTAGCTATAAAGGTTGGGATGGTGAAGACCTTCAAGGTGTATTAATTAAGCCTGCAGGTTACAAAAAAGGCGATAAGCTACCTGTTGTTATCTACTTTTACCGTTATATGAGTCAACGCATGTATGACTTCCCTAAAATGGAGTTAAACCATAGGCCTAACTTCCCTATGTTCACTTCTAATGGTTATGCGATATTTTTACCTGATATCCGTTTTGAAGTTGGGCATCCAGGCCGCTCTTCAACTAAAACCATGATCAATGCTGCACAAAAACTAATTGATTTAGGCATCGCAGATCCAGATAAGATTGGTTTACAAGGTCATTCATGGGCAGGTTACCAAAGTGCGTTTATGGTGACACAAACGGATATGTTTAAAGCTGTCGTTTCAGGTGCGCCAGTATCTAATATGACAAGTGCTTATAGTGGTATACGTTTAAAATCTGGTTTAGCACGTCAATTTCAGTATGAAACAGGCCAAAGCCGCATAGGTAAAAACTTATTTGAAGCACCTAAACTTTATATTGAAAACTCACCAGTATTTTTTGCGGATAAAGTTAATACACCTATTATGATCATGTTTGGTGATAAAGATGGCGCTGTACCTTGGCAAGAAGGCATTCAATACTACCTAGCGCTACGTAGAGCAGACAAAGATGCGATCTTCTTACAATACGAAGGTGAACCTCATCACTTAAAAAAATTCCCTAATCAGGTCGATTTTTCAATTCGTATGATGGAATATTTTGATCATCACCTTAAAGGAAAACCTGCTCCAGTATGGATGCAAAAAGGCGAAGCTTTTATTGAAGAGTAACACTTAATTCTTGAAGCTAACCTTAAAAGATAAGCTTCAATTAGCATAAACAAAAAGGCCGTGACTATTAAATCACGGCCTTTTTATATTTTGTAAACATTATACCAATTGTACTAAGTAAGTTCCCACTCAGAGCCTTTGGGGGTTTTCAATTCTAGGCATGTTATCGCAGTAATGGTCATACCCTTAAAAGATAACATAACAACGAAGTGTAAATCCCCTGAGGCTCCTGTAAGGCGGGTTTAAAAGCGATTTATACTGCGTTAAATAATTTTGAAATAGAATAACTATGACTTCAATTATTTGCCTTGTCTAAAGCGCTTTTAACTCCCGCTGAATGGGAAGTTAATTAATACAATTGGTATTACTTACGCTTTTTATTACCGCCAACACGCGGTTTAGTATTAGCAGTATTAAACTGGCTAGAACCTGTATGGCGAGATAAAGCTGGACGACCGCCCTTTTTAGCTGCACCTGGCTTAGCATTTTGATATTTGCCATTGCCTTTAGCCGAACCTCGTTTTTCTTCACGCGATTCTGGTGGTACTAAATGCTGCGGTGCTTTACCAATTAAATTAGCCATGCCCATTTTACGTAACGCTTCACGAATAATCGGCCAACCAGATGGATCGTGGTAACGTAAAATTGCTTTATGTAAGCGACGCTGACGTGCGCCTTTAGGTACTGGCACTTCGTCTTTATTATTTTTAATATTACGCAACGAGTTCATTTCTGTATGGTAAATGGTTGTTGCATTTGCCATAGGAGATGGATAAAAGTTTTGTACTTGATCTAATTTAAAGTTTTGTGACTTTAACCAAATTGCCAAGTTAACCATATCTTTATCTGTGGTACCTGGGTGCGCAGATATAAAATAAGGGATCAAATACTGCTTTTTACCCGCTTCTTTAGAGTATTTATCAAATAGCTCTTTGAATTTATCATATGTGCCCATACCAGGTTTCATCATGCGAGATAATGGACCTTCTTCAGTATGCTCTGGTGCAATTTTTAAATAACCACCTACATGATGTGTTGCAAGCTCTTTAATATAACGCGGATCTTCAATGGCTAGATCGTAACGCACACCTGATGCAATTAAGATCTTTTTAATACCTTTAACTTCACGTGCTTTTTTATAAAGCGATATTGTTGGGCTATGATCCGTATCCATATGCTTACAAATGTCAGGGAAAACACAAGATAAACGGCGACACGTACTCTCGGCTTTTTTGCTCTTACATCTTAATTTGTACATGTTAGCGGTTGGACCGCCTAAGTCAGAAATGACACCAGTAAAACCAGGTACTTTATCTCTGATCTGTTCAATTTCATTTATGATAGATTCTTCAGAGCGACTTTGAATAACACGCCCTTCATGCTCCGTAATAGAACAGAAAGAACAGCCACCAAAACAACCACGCATAATATTTACAGAAGTTTTGATCATATCAAACGCTGGAATCTTTTTATCACCATAGCTTGGGTGAGGTACGCGTTGATAAGGTAAATCAAATACGTGATCCATTTCTTCAGTTTCAAGTGGGATCGCAGGCGGATTTACCCAAATATGGCGATCACCGTGACGTTGAAATAATGCTCTTGCACAACCAGAGTTTGTTTCTTGATGCAAAATACGAGAAGCATGTGCATATAAAGGTTTATTAACACTTACTTGTTCAAAAGCAGGCAGCTTAACATAGGTATTTTCCCATGGCTTTTGACGTTCTTTTTTTGTTTTATGAGGCTGCACCATGATAGGTTTTGCTGCTTCTTCAGCTAAATCTATACCAGCTTGCTTAAACTCTGATTTATCACAGCCAACATCATCAGCACCATAAGGGTTTGGGATCGGATCTATTTTACCAATTTTATCGATTGCTGTTGAATCAGAACCACGCCAACCCGGCAAAGGCTCTTTACGAATAACAGCTGTACCACGTACATTATGGATTTGGGATGGCGCTTCACCATTTGCTATTCTATGGGCTATTTCAACTAAAGGACGCTCAGCATTACCGTAAACTAGAATATCTGCTTTAGCATCAAAAATAACACTACGACGTACTTTTTCAGACCAATAATCAAAATGAGCAATACGGCGTAAACTCGCCTCAATACCACCAATTACGACAGGCACATCTTTATATGCTTCTTTACATCTTTGGCTATAAACCAATACGGCACGGTCTGGGCGTTTTCCACCCACATTATCAGGTGTGTAAGCATCATCATGTCTCATACGCTTTTCAGCAGTATAACGATTGATCATTGAATCCATATTACCCGCAGTCACACCATAAAATAGATTTGGTTTACCTAATTCCATAAAGGCGTTTTTATTTGACCAATCAGGCTGAGAAATAATACCAACTCTAAAGCCTTGCGCCTCTAAAACTCGGCCTATTACTGCCATACCAAAGCTTGGATGATCTACATAAGCATCACCAGTAACCACTATAATGTCACAGCTATCCCAGCCTAACGCGTCCATTTCAGCGCGTGTAGTCGGTAAAAAAGGCGATGTATCGTAACACTCAGCCCAATATTTTGGATAAGAGAAAAGTCCGCTATGTGGCGATAAAGCTATCATTCAATGACTCTAGTAAATGCAAAGGGTGCGGATTATACACGAGTTTAACGCTAAGGTGAATTGTTTAAATATTAAGCAGGCAATTATCAACTCTGCTCAATATTTTAAATAACTGATTAGAGGGGTTTAAGTTAGCTATCGAGATTTATGCCATTACATTTTACAAATTCAATTAGCTCTTGTGCTGGTAAAGGTTTTGAATACATAAAGCCCTGTGCTTCATCACAACCTAAATTTATAAGATAATTAGCTTGGTCTTGTGTTTCTATGCCTTCAGCTATGGTTTTTAGGTTCATTTTTTTACCTAAAGAAACAATCAGTTCAGCAATTGCACCGGCATCTTTTTCAGGGATATCTTTTACAAAAGCGCGATCTATTTTAATGCGGCTGATAGGCAATTTTTGCAAGTAACTTAAAGACGAAAATCCTGTACCAAAATCATCTATCGCAATCTCAATACCATAATCTTTTAATTCAGTTAACACGTTGATCACAGCTTGAGGATCATCCATTACAACGCTTTCAGTTACTTCAAGCTCTAAACAGCTAGGATCAACACCATATTTATCTAAGGTATCTTTTACTTGTTGCACATAGTTAGGGTTCCTAAACTGAGGCACCGATACATTAACAGCCATTCTTACTCTATAACCTTCGGATTCTAGCTGTTTTTGCTGCATACAGGCTTGTTCAAGTACCCATTGACCTATTTCAACTATCATTCCCGCATCTTCCGCTAGCGGCACAAAAACAGCTGGAGAAATAAAGCTACCATCGCTGGCAGGCCAACGTAATAAAGCCTCGCAACCTATCATTTTTAAATTTTTAAAATCAATTTGTGGTTGATACCATACTTTCAATTTATTATCAGCGAAGTCTTGTCTTAACTGACGAATAATACCTAATCGCCATGTCATTTTTTCTTCCATTTCAGGAAGGTAAAACTCATAATTATTTTGAGATTTGGTTTTTGCTAAATTCAGTGCAATATAAGCGCTTTTTAATGTTTGCAAACCGCTTTTATTAAAGTGCTCACCATCACAAATACCAAATGTAAAATCTATCGGTAATAAATGCTCACCCGCTCTTAAAGGTGCATGTAATAGTTCATTTAATCGTTCAGGCTCTAATAGAGATTTATCGATAACTACTGCAAATACATCAGCACCGATTCGCGATAATAAACTCGCATCTGGTAATTCTTCTTGTAATCTAGTAACAACAGATTTCAATAATAAATTACCTATGTCTTGCCCTAAACCATTATTAATATCTGAAAACTGTGAAATATCAATCAAAAATAAACGGTTACTTTGTCCTTGATCAGTTGCATAGGTTGATACTTTATCAACAAAATCTGTTCTGTTAGATAAACCCGTTAATGCATCTTTAAATGCAGAATTTCTCAAACTATTGAAAAGTTTTATATTATCAAAGCCAACATCTACATTAGTTAAAAATATTTCTGCAAACTGTAATTGTGCTTGAGATGGCGGGTTTGTAAGTTCAAGAAAAACGGCTGACTGCTGTTCATTTGCATTTAATATAAAGGTAATATCAAACTCGGTTATTTGCAGTTTTCTGTGTGTTATACAATTTTGAATTTGATGTATGGCACGACCATTATCCAGCTGTTCAATACCTAGCCCCACTGAGCCTTGATACTCTGAACTACCACCTAATATAAGCAACTCATTATTTGTTTTAGCACACAAAACACCTAACGCAGGGCAGTCTAAAATATCAGCCAACTGTGTTACTACGGCATTTGAAAAATCATGAATATCTGTAATACCAAGAATTGATTTTGAAGCTGAAATAACTTTTTCTAGCCCAAGACTTTGCTGCTCTAATTGACGAAGTTGCTCATATGAGCGAATAGCAGCCACTAAAGAAGTTACAAGTTTACTACGTGTTAATTCTGTTTTTGTTTTATAGTCATTGATATCGTATTCACGTATGACCTGCTCTTCAGGCGCATAACCAGGTTGCCCTGTTCTTAAAATGATACGAATATTATTGTTTTTAAGGGTTTCACGAATATGTTTAACTGCATTTAAACCTGCGTCGTCACTTTCCATAACAACATCAAGCAAAACTACAGCTATATTGTGGTTTTTAGATAAGAAGTCAATCGCCTCTTTACCTGAATATGCATGAGAGAATCTTAAGGGTTTATCCCAAAACAAAACACCAGACAGCGCCAGTTGTGTCACTGAATGTATTTCAGAATCATCATCAACTATAAGCACATCCCAAAATTCAGTGTGCTGAATTTCTTGTTCAGGCTCATCCTCTTGTAAAAACAGGAAGTCATCATGGTCTGCTTCGGTCATGTCACCTCAATAATGAAGAAATATTTACATAAATGTGAAAGTTATGTTTATTGTTATAATACTATTAATATAGATATTTGGAAGCGCTAAATATCCCTCAATCATTATAGTTGATAAATCATAAAAAAATGTAGTGCTCAAACAATTAATATCAATTGCATAACAAACCATTTTTGTTTAACTTCATTTAATATGGGATTTTAATACATTGAATATATAACAAATAAAATTTTATAATTTATTAAACTAGAGCTCATAAGCAACAAAGAGGCTTAATGAAACGACTACTTAAATACGCTTTTATTTTTTTATTAAGCTTAATTATTATTGGCTTATTTTTACCAACACACTATAACATTAAAAAAAGCATTAACATTAATGCAGCACCGCAAGCTATTCAATATTGGGTAAATGATTTTAAGCTATGGCCCACTTGGTCTCCATGGGAAGTAATCGACCCTTCATTTAAAACCACCTTAGGTACAAAAACTCAAGGTGTTGGCGCAAACCTAGCTTGGTCAGGTCAATCTGGTCGTGGAGAGTTAACAGTTACTCAGGTTAATAGTTCAAGCGTACACTATAATATTATTTTTAATAACGAACATTTAGCAACGTCTTCTTTTAATTTTAAAAAAGAGAAAGCGAGCACACAAGTAACTTGGAAAATAACAGGAAATAACCACGCAGCTATTATTGCTGGTTATCAAGTATTGCTAATAAAATATGTAATATCACCTACGCTAGAGTTAGGTTTAAAAAATATAAAAAGCCAAACAGAAATGAATTCAGCAATAAAAAGCGACTCACAAAATGCAACTTAAAGTATCAACAATAAGTGATAACTTATCGTTTATTATTAAAAAGAAACTCGGTACTGAGGTTCATAGAAGTGAACCGATACAACCTTTGCTCAAACAAGAAAATAAAATAGCTGATCGCCATGGTGTTGCACCTAAATATACTTTTGATATGAGTGATTCTTTGCAACAAAGGGCACAAAAAAGACAAAGACTTGCACTACTTCGAAAACAGCAAAATATTGAATCTATTATGGCACTCGCTTTAGAGTACTGCCCTCAAACAAGCGCAGAACAAGAACCCGACCCTGACTGGGTTGAGCGCTTTATTAGCCTGGCAGAAGATAGTTCCAACAAAAAAATGCAAAAACTCTGGGCTAAAATAATGATGGGTGAAACCACCAAACCCGGCACTTTTTCTTATAAAAGCTTATTAACCTTAAAGCAAATGACGCAAAAAGAAGCCAGCTCATTACAGCTTTGTAGTAGCTTAAGTGCCCGTAGCCCAATAGATAACGGCAGCCTGATTTTATTAGGTTATTACAAAAAACCATCGTTATTTAGCTTTTTACGTTTACAAAACAAATCTCACTTAAATTTAAGTAAAGCCGGGTTAAACTTCCCTGATATTTTGACTTTAATAGATATTGATATTATTTATGGGCAAGAAATAGAATCTGCAGAATTAAAATTTGGTGATGAATATAAACTTAATTTTAAGAATATCGAGTTAACTTTAAAAGCAAAAACCTCAGGTTTAGTACTCAATTATTATAAGTTAACACAAACAGGCAACGAGCTAACCCAGTTATCCAATACCAGTATAAATAATCAATTTAAACAGCAATTAGAATCGATATTCGCCAGAGATTTTGAATTCAGTTGGAAATAATGCTAATCCAAATATAAATTTCAGAATAAAAAAACCAGCTATTAAGCTGGTTTTTTTTATTCTCTAAGATATAAATTTTAGCCTAGAATGGAATATCGTCATCAAAATCAATTGGCGGTTCCATAGGTGCTGAAGCACTGCCTGGATTTTGAGGTTTAGGTGCAAAACCACCACCTTGTGGTGCTGGTGCAGACTGCTGTTGTGGTGCAAAACCACCTTGTTGCGCTGGTGCAGACTGCTGTGGTTGGTTAAAACCACCTTGTTGTGCTGGTGCAGATTGCTGTTGTGGAGCAAATCCACCTTGCTGACCTTGTGATTGACCTTGGTTAAAACCACCTTGTTGTTGTGGTTGTTTTTGGTAGCCGCCTTGCTGCTGTTGTGCAGGTTTTTGGAAACCGCCGCCACCAGCTTGTGCGCCATCATTACGACCACCAAGCATTTGCATTTGACCACTAAACTGATCTACAACTACTTCTGTTGTGTATTTATCTTGGCCTTGCTGATCTTGCCATTTACGAGTTTGTAATTTACCTTCAACATAAACTTGAGAGCCTTTACGTAAGTATTCGCCAACGATTTCAGCTAGCTTGCCAAAAAATACAACACGATGCCATTCAGTTTTATCAACCATTTGGCCTGTGTTTTTATCTTTGTAGCTGTCTGCTGTTGCTAAAGTGATGTTTGCAACTGCACCGCCATTTGGCATATATCTTACTTCTGGATCTTGGCCTAAATTACCAACCAGTATTACTTTATTTACACCGCGAGCCATTAAGTACTCTCCTTTTATTTGGTTTCATATACCCAAACCATTTCAAGATGCAGAATTCAGTTGGAGTTAGAAACGTTTTAGACAAGGCATTGATTGCAGAGAATGGTTACTCCCTTTTTAAAATCAATAACACAGTATAAAACGTTTCTAAACCAAACTTCTAGGGTCTCCTGAGTAACTCAGAAGTCCTGAAACTCGCATCTTGAAGTGGCTTGGGTATAATTAATTAAGCAGCAACGATTTCTCGTGCTTGTTCAAGGTCAAACTCTTTATCTTTAACCTTTAAATATGTTCTATTCTCTTCTAAAACAACCGTTGCTTCAACTACACCTTTTAATGCCACTAAACGTGCAGCTAACTCTTGCGCTTGTTGTTCTGTATCTATTTCAGTTAATAAATTAACTAATTTACTTCTCGGTGGAATTACCATACCTGAAGCGATAGCCAGCCATATTACCCCAACCAAGGCCGCCGCGGCAAATACTGATTGCGCAGAATCAAAAGAAGCAATCAATCCTCCTAAAATCCCACCTAAAAATGCGCCAAAAAATTGTCCCGATGAAAACACGCCCATCGCAGAGCCTTTTTGGTTTGCAGGTGCCATACGAGAGACCATAGCTGGCATTGTCGCTTCTAAATAATTAAAAGCAACAAAATAACCTAACATACAGGCAGCTATGCCCCAAGACGATTCAGAGACTAAAGTTAATGTCATTAAGCTGGCAACCATAAGTGCAATAGAACCTATGAAGGCTTGTTTTTCTTTTTCTTTTTTAATGGCGATAATCATTATAGGCACCATTAAAAAGAAAGCTAAAAATAATACTGGTATATACAACTGCCAATGTTGCTCAGCACCCAAACCGTCAGCGATAAGTTGGCTTGGTAATACAACAAACATCGCAGTTAAAGTAAGGTGTAATATCATTACGCCAACATCTAAACGCGCTAACTGTGGGTTTTTTACAATTTTTTTAATATCATCAAATACTGCTGATGTTTCACCTTTTGGTGCACGATTAACAGCTGTTGGTACTAATGTTAATACAATCACGATACCCGCTAATGCTAATACTGCCGTTAACCAAAATATACCGCTCACACCGTAAGAGCTTGCGACTATTGGCCCTAATAACATCGCAAATGCAAAGCTTAGCCCAATGCACATACCTATCACAGCCATTACTTTTGGTCTTTGTTCGTCACGGCTCAAATCGGCTGCTAAAGCCAATACTGTACTGGCTATTGCGCCCATACCTTGCAAAGCACGCCCAAGCGTTACCATATAAATAGATTCTGCCATTGCAGCAATCAATGAACCGATAGCAAATAATACTAAACCTGACACAATCACCCGTTTACGGCCAAACTTATCTGATAGCCAGCCCATAGGCACTTGTAATAAAGCTTGTGTTAAACCATAAGCACCAATCGCTAAACCTATCCATAAAGGCGAAAAGCCCTCTAGATCTTGACCATAAATAGCCAAAACAGGCATTAGCATGAATAAACCTAACATGCGAAACGCAAATACGCTGGCCAATGTCACTGCGGTACGTTTTTCTAACGCATTAAGGGAAGATGAGCTCATATTATTTTTAACACTTATTTATAAAATAAATAGGGGGAGATTAATTGCGGGCAGTTTAACACAGATATTCAAAACGGATCAAAATGCTGTTGACAAAAGTTTGATCTCAACACTTCAAATGTCATAAAACTGCAAAAACAAAACAACTGTATAAATATCCACTAAAAGCGTAAATTTAAGTTAGGTTTCTTGATTAATTGTGAGATACTCACTTTAAGATTAATAAAAGTTAAAAGCGATAGCATGGACCAAATAGACGTTAGAGGCGCAAGAACCCACAACCTAAAAGACATCAGCCTAACCATTCCTCGAGATAAATTAATAGTTATCACAGGTTTATCGGGTTCAGGTAAGTCATCTCTTGCTTTTGATACTTTATATGCCGAAGGCCAACGTCGTTATGTTGAGTCTCTATCAGCTTACGCGCGTCAATTTTTATCTTTGATGGAAAAACCAGATGTAGATCATATTGAAGGTTTATCGCCTGCTATTTCTATAGAACAAAAATCAACATCACATAATCCACGTTCAACTGTGGGTACCATCACAGAAATATACGATTATTTACGTCTTTTATTTGCCCGTGTTGGCGAGCCTCGCTGTCCGACACATAGCTTACCTTTAACGGCACAAACTATCAGCCAAATGGTTGATCATGTTTTAGAGCTAGAAGAAGGCACTAAAGTCATGTTGCTTGCTCCTGTTGTTAAAGAGCGTAAAGGTGAGCATGTAAAATTACTAGAGCAACTTGCTGCGCAAGGCTTTATTCGTGCAAGAATTGATGGGGAAGTCTGTGATTTATCAGATCCGCCTACATTAGAACTCCATAAAAAACATTCAATCGAGGTGGTTGTTGATAGATTAAAAGTGAAAGACGGTTTACAACTTCGTTTGGCTGAATCATTTGAATCAGCACTGGCTTTATCAAATGGTGTTGCTCATATCGCCTTTATGGATGAACCCGATAAAAAACACATTATTTTTTCAGCTAACTTTGCTTGTCCTAGTTGTGGTTATGCCATGACAGAATTAGAGCCTAGATTATTTTCATTTAATAATCCGGCTGGTGCATGTCAAACTTGTGATGGATTAGGTGTTAAGCAATTTTTTGATCCTGACCGTGTCGTACAAAATGCAGAACTTAGCCTTGCAGGCGGTGCGATCCGAGGTTGGGACAAACGCAGCTTTTATTACTTTCAAATGCTGCAAGCAGTCGCAGAACATTATGAATTTGATGTTGAAACGCCTTTTAAAGATTTACCAAAATCAGTACAAAAAGTGGTTTTAACTGGTTCAGGTAAAAAAGAAATAGAATTCAAATACTGTAACGATCGCGGTGATATTGTAGTACGTAAACATGTTTTTGAAGGTGTGCTTAATAATATGAGTCGCCGTTATATTGAAACCGAATCAACTTCTGTTCGTGAAGAGCTCGCGAAATATCAAACCAATCAAGATTGTCCAAGCTGTTCAGGCGCCCGTTTAAAAGAAGAAGCAAGAAACGTATTTATAGGCGAAACTAATTTACCTGACATCACCAGTATGAGCATAGGTGAAGCCACTACATTTTTTGATAACTTAAAACTGACAGGCCAAAAAGGCCAAATCGCCGATAAAATACTCAAAGAGATCAAAGACAGATTATCTTTTTTAGTGAATGTTGGTTTAACGTATTTATCACTTGAACGCAGTGCAGAAACTTTATCAGGCGGTGAAGCACAACGTATTCGTTTAGCCAGCCAAATTGGCGCAGGCTTAGTTGGCGTGATGTATGTATTAGATGAACCATCGATAGGTTTACATCAAAGAGATAATGATAGATTGCTTAAAACCCTGACTTATTTACGTGATTTAGGTAATACAGTTATTGTTGTAGAACATGATGAAGACGCTATTCGTTGTGCCGATCATATTATTGATATTGGCCCAGGAGCAGGTGTTCATGGTGGTTATGTGATCGCTGAAGGTCAATATGAAGATATTGTTAGCTGTAAAGAATCAGTCACCGGGCAATACTTATCTGGTGAAAAAGAAATTGCAGTGCCTAAAAAACGCCATCAATGTGATAACGGTCCTGACGGAAAATGGTTAGAGCTGTTAGGTGCAAGTGGAAATAACTTAAAAAATGTCGATTTACGCATACCATTCGGCTTAATGACTTGTGTTACTGGGGTATCAGGATCAGGTAAATCCACTTTGATCAATGATACCTTGTATAAATTAGCCCATACCGAACTTAACGGCGCAACAACTGCTGAACCATCAGCTCATAAAGCTATAAAAGGCCTAGAGCATTTTGATAAAGTCATTGATATCAATCAAAGCCCAATAGGCAGAACACCACGCTCTAATCCTGCAACTTACACAGGCATATTTACTGCAATACGCGAATTATTTGCAGGCACACAAGAAGCACGTTCACGCGGCTATAAAGTCGGTCGATTTAGCTTTAATGTAAAAGGTGGTCGCTGTGAAGCTTGTCAGGGCGATGGCATGATCAAAGTAGAAATGCACTTTTTACCTGACGTTTATGTACCTTGTGATGTGTGTAAGTCACAAAGATATAACCGTGAAACCTTAGAAATTTTATATAAAGGTAAAAACATTCACCAAGTATTAGATATGACAGTTGAAGATGCTTACACCTACTTTGATAAAATCCCTGCAGTAGCGCGAAAGTTAAAAACATTAATTGATGTCGGTTTATCGTATATTCGCTTAGGACAATCAGCTATCACGCTCTCTGGTGGTGAAGCGCAAAGGGTTAAACTAGCAAAAGAGTTATCTAAACGTGATACAGGTAAAACCTTATACATTTTAGATGAGCCTACAACAGGCTTACATTTTCATGATATTCAGCAACTATTAGCTGTTTTACACAGATTACGTGACCACGGTAATACTATGGTTGTGATTGAGCATAACTTAGATGTTATAAAAACAGCTGACTGGATTGTAGATCTAGGCCCAGAAGGAGGCTCTGGAGGCGGTGAAATTTTAGTATCAGGTACACCTGAAGAAGTTGCAGCTCATAAAAAATCATTTACTGGGCACTACTTGAAGCCATTGTTAAATTAGTCATCGTTTTCTAAACGGTGAGGTAAACAAAAAAGGGTGATTTGAATAATTCAAATCACCCTTTTTTCATATTAGTAATATAGTTATAGCTAATAATTAGTCTTGCATATAATTAATTGGTAATGGCAATTGTGCCACACCAGAATCTATAGCAGCTTGTGCTACCGCTAAAGCAACACGAGGTAATAAACGTGGGTCCATTGGTTTAGGTATAATGTAGTCTGCGCCAAACTCTAATGAATCAACACCCGCTGCTTTTAATACTTCTTTTGAAACAGGCTCTTTTGCGATATCTCTTATTGCGTGTACTGCAGCAATTTTCATTTCATCATTAATTTTACTAGCACGTACATCTAACGCACCGCGGAAAATAAATGGGAAACATAAAACATTATTAACCTGATTAGGGTAATCTGAGCGACCTGTAGCCATAATTAAATCATTTCTAGATTCATGTGCTAATTCTGGTTTTATTTCAGGATCTGGATTTGAACATGCAAATACCACAGGCTTATCAGCCATTAATTTAAGATCATCTGCTGATAATAAATTAGGGCCTGATACACCTACAAATACGTCCGCTTCAGCAATCACGTCTTGTAATGTACGTTTATCAGTATTGTTTGCAAATAACAGCTTATATTCATTTAAATCATCACGACGAGTATGAATTACGCCTTTACGATCTAACATGTAAATGTGCTCACGCTGTGCGCCACATTTTATTAATAATTCCATACATGCAATCGCGGCTGCACCGGCACCCAAACATACAATCAATGCATCATGTATACTTTTACCTTGCACTTCTAACGCATTTAACATGCCTGCAGCTGTTACAATTGCAGTACCGTGTTGATCATCATGAAATACTGGAATACTACAACGTTCAATTAATGCTTTTTCAATTTCAAAACACTCAGGTGCTTTAATGTCTTCTAAATTAATGCCACCAAAAGTATCGGCGATGTTTTCAACTGTATTAATAAAGTCTTCTGTTGTTCTATGTTTTACTTCAATATCAATAGAATCTAAATTAGCAAAGCGCTTAAATAAAAGTGATTTACCTTCCATTACTGGTTTTGATGCAAGTGGTCCTAAGTTACCTAAACCTAAAATAGCAGTACCATTAGAAATAACAGCAACCATGTTACCTTTAGCTGTGTATTTATATGCATTATCAGGATCTGCTGCTATTTCTCTTACCGGCTCTGCAACACCTGGGCTATAAGCCAATGCAAGGTCATTTACTGTTTCTGCTGGTTTTGTTAATTCAATACTGATTTTACCGGGAACGGGTTCGGCGTGGTATTTTAAAGCTTGTTCTTTGAAGTCTGACATGATGTGAGTTTTTCCTGCTAAGAAATTAAAAGTGTGAGAGATAAAAACAGTCGCGACTAGGTTAAGCCACTAAATATAACAATACGCATATTATTTTTAAATTCAAGTAAAAAACGAACTGTTCATCATGAATTTTTATAACTTTAATTTTAGCGGTAACTTTAACAGAAGTTAGACCACTTTTCCCTGAACTTAAAAGCAATCCATTTTTAATGCCAAGTCTTAATATTGTAAAAGAGATTATAAAACAAGCAAAAATAACAACTTTTAGACATAAAAAACAGATTACTTATAACTAAAAAAACAAATATTTATATTAAAATAGAAAACCAAAGTAACTCATACTTTACCTGCAATTTAACGTATTTTAACTACAAAGTTTAACTGTAAGTATAAATAACAGCCGAACCATGAATTTTTTAGATAAGTTATTCTTTCAAAAACACTGCAAAAATATTCATTTATCGGTTTCATCAAGCACCACAAATACCCTGTAAAATTGAATTTTTAAAACATAAAAGAAGAAATATTTCCGAAGATAGAAAAAGCTCTGATTATATTTCTCATATCTCTCAGGCTGAGGTGTGTTATTTGCCCGATCATTTTTGCTAAAAGGATAGTAGATATAGATGAAGTTAATAAATTTCAGGCACAAAAAAAGCACCCTTAGGTGCTTTTTTCTGCTTAAAGCGACAATTACTTGCTGCTAAGGCTACCGAAACGCTTGTTGAAGCGATCAACACGACCACCTGTATCGATAACACGTTGGTTACCAGTGTAGAAAGGGTGACATTTACCACAGATATCTAAATGGATGTCTTTACACAAAGTTGAGTTCATTTCAAATTTGTTACCACATGAACAAGTTGCATTGATTGTTTCGTACTTAGGATGGATATCTTTTTTCATTTTGGAAAACCTCAGTTAAGGCCGCATCGCTCTCCAAACCCGAAGTCTGG
This sequence comes from Pseudoalteromonas sp. C2R02, assembly GCF_018860845.1. Lineage (NCBI taxonomy): Bacteria > Pseudomonadati > Pseudomonadota > Gammaproteobacteria > Alteromonadales > Pseudoalteromonadaceae > Pseudoalteromonas > Pseudoalteromonas sp. C2R02. The sequence continues at coordinate 72,366 of NZ_JAHKQC010000055.1, forward strand.
TACCATACGTTGTTAATTTATACATCAATCATTGATTGATAAGTTAGGGCGCGTATTTTAGACAAATCACCCAAGATCTTCAAGCATTATTAATTATATCTATAAGCAATATATTTGATGGCGATATTTATACTTAATTAGATTTAATTAATACAAGTCTACCAGTGATTTTAACTATCAAGAGACTGATGATTTTAGTAAATTAGAGTCATAATAATATTTAAGATTTTTATTAATGAAAATTGCTGCTGTATCAATCAAAGTACCTTTACATAAAACTTTTGATTACCTGCTACCTGAGCATTTACCTTTTGATGTAGCGCCAGGTATGCGTGTCATTGTGAATTTTGCACGTCAAAAAAAGATTGGCATCATAATAGAAGTAAAAAATGAATCTGATTTTGATATAAAAAAATTAAAAAAAGTCGATGAAATATTAGATGAAATCCCCATTTTACAGCCTCATTTACTGGCGCTATTAAAATTTGCAGCTAAATATTATTGTTACCCTTTAGGTGAAACCCTACAAATCGCCTTACCTAAATTATTAAGACAAGGAAAAAGCCCAGATAAAACCAGTATTAGTTACTTAGAGCTCACTGAGCAAGGTAAAGCTCATAAGCCGCTAAAAGGTAAAAAACAACAAGCTTTAGTTGAACACTTACTTGGTTCTGGCAAAACACCAATAACAGAACTAAAAGCTTTAGGTTTTGCCAGCCAAACCATTAAATCTCTGATCAATAATAAAGTAATACATGAATTTATTGAATTTGATGAACAATGGCAATCTCGAGAATTATCAGTACAAAACCGTCTAACACTAAATAGTGAGCAAGCTGTTGCTTGTGCTGCTATCAATCAAAGCGAAGGCTATAAAACGTTTTTGCTAGAAGGCATAACTGGCAGTGGTAAAACTGAAGTTTACTTACAAGTATTAGAGCAAGTATTAAAACAAGGAAAACAAGCCTTAGTATTAGTACCTGAAATTGGCTTAACACCGCAAACAGTTAACCGTTTCCGTCGGCGATTCCCTGATACACCCATCATGTTATGGCATTCAGCATTAACCGATAACGAACGACTACAAACATGGCGTTTTTGTGAAAAAGGCAGCTGTGCAATCGTTATTGGTACTCGCTCAGCTATTTTCACGCCATTCGCGAAACTAGGTATGATAATTGTTGATGAAGAACACGATAACTCATTTAAACAACAAGATACATTACGTTATCATGCGCGTGATTTAGCTGCATTTCGTGCCCACCAATTACAGGTTCCATTAATTTTAGGCAGTGCAACACCCGCTCTTGAAACCTTGCATAAAGCCTTGGCAAATAAATACCAATTATTAACTTTGGCTAATCGAGCGCAAACAGCAACAGATAACCAATATCACTTACTTGATATGAAAGGCCAACCTGAAGAAGCTGGCATTGCAAAAGCCAGCTTAGACACGATAAAACTACATTTAAAAAAACAGAAACAAGTCATGGTTTTTTTAAACCGCCGTGGTTTTTCTCCTACTTTAATTTGTCATGAATGTGGTTGGTTAAGTGATTGCGAACGCTGTAGTACCAATGCCACTTATCATAAAAGCATACAGAGCCTTATTTGCCATCATTGTGGTGATCAAAAGCCACCACCATTTCAATGTCCTGATTGCGGCAGTACGCAAATTATGCCAGCAGGTAAAGGCACTGAACAAATTGAAGAATATTTACATGAGCAGTTTCCTGATATTCCTATCAATAGAATAGACAGAGAAACAACACGTAAAAAAGGCAGTTTAGAGCAGGCACTAACCGAGATTAACACTTCTGGCCCCCGTATTTTAGTGGGCACACAAATGCTCGCTAAAGGGCATCATTTTCCTGATGTCTCTTTAGTGATTATTTTAGATGTCGATTCAGGGCTTTATTCGTGTGATTTTAGAGCCACAGAACATTTAGCCCAGTTAATAATTCAAGTATCAGGCAGAGCAGGACGCAGCGGTGAAGCCGGACAAGTTTTATTACAAACACACTTTCCTGAACACCCGTTATTACAAGATTTAATCAATAATGGCTATCAAGACTTTGCCCGTTATGCCCTCACTGAGCGGGAAGTAACTGAATTTCCACCTTATACTGCTATGGCATTATTTCGTGCAGAAGCACACGATATACAATTAGTTCTCGATTTTTTGAATTTACTTATACCTGAGCAATCACTCCATGGTATACAATTGCTTGGTCCAATCCCTGCTCCATTAGAAAAAATAGCAGGTAAATTTCGCTACCAGATACATATACAATCTGATAATAGAAATAATTTACATCAATACCTTTCTCAACTAGTTGATTACTTATCAAAAAGTAAGTTAGCAGCCAAAGTGAGATGGAGTTTAGATGTTGACCCAATTGATATGGCATAAAAATTTTAGGTACATCAGATACAAGGCATAGTTAAATAAAAAATGGCACAACACGATTTTATAAATAAAAAACGCCCGAATAAATCAAAAAAGAAGGCGGCTAAAAAGAAGCCTATTGGCTGGATTTTAGTTGCTTTAACACTGCTCTTTGCATTCATTTACGGTTTATTTTACATATTTACTAACAGTGAAGAAAAAAAGCAATCTGAAGCAAAGAAAGTCGTTACTGTTAAGAAAGAAGCGCTTAAAAAGCCTGTGGATTCTGACTTTATTCAAGCAATTAAAGAGCCTGACTTAGTAAAGGTTGAAGTTACTGAAATGGAACAAAAAGGGCCTTATGTTATGCAATGTGGCTCTTATAAATCAAGAGAGCAGGCTGAAACATTAAAAGCTAAAATTGCTTTTACAGGCATAATTTCATTTATAAAACATCAAGGCTCTTGGTTTAAAGTTCGTTTAGGCCCCTATGAAACAAAACGTAAAGCAGAAAGTGATAAAAACGTACTAAAACGCCAAAGAATAATAGGCTGTAGTATTTGGTTCTGGAATAAATAGCAAAGTATATAAAAAATAATTAGATTTCTAAATTTTAGCGCTGTTTACCAGCGCTTTTACTTGAAATTTTCACAGCCCTCCCCCATCTATTAATCACTAAATGCTAAAATACATAAATATAAAGCAGCATCCGCTGCTTTGTTATCACGTAAAAAAGAGATTAACATGACTACAATTGTTTCAGTACGTCGCGGCGATAAAGTTGTGATCGCTGGTGATGGCCAAGTTTCACTTGGTAATACAGTGATGAAAGGCAATGCACGTAAAGTACGTCGCCTATATAACGATAAAGTAATTGCGGGCTTTGCTGGCGGAACCGCCGACGCATTTACATTATTTGAAAAATTTGAAAGTAAACTTGAAATGCATCAAGGTCATTTAACACGTGCAGCTGTCGAAATGGCAAAAGACTGGCGTTCAGATAAAATGCTACGTAAATTAGAAGCGTTATTAGCAGTAGCTGATGAAACGGCTTCTCTTATCATTACAGGTAATGGTGATGTAATTCAGCCTGAAAATGATTTAATTGCAATTGGTAGTGGTGGTGCATTTGCACAATCTGCAGCAACCGCACTATTAGAAAATACAGAACTTTCTGCAAGAGAAATTGCTGAAAAAAGCCTAAAAATAGCAGGCGACATTTGTGTATTTACTAATCATAACCATACTATCGAAGAATTATAATAGGAATTATTATGTCAGCTATGACGCCAAGAGAAATTGTTCATGAATTAGACCAACACATTGTTGGTCAGAAAAACGCAAAAAAAGCAGTGGCTATCGCATTAAGAAATCGCTGGCGCAGAATGCAACTTGATGAAGATTTTAGAGCCGAAGTAACGCCAAAAAATATTCTTATGATAGGTCCAACAGGTGTTGGTAAAACTGAAATTGCACGCCGTTTAGCTAAATTAGCAAATGCACCTTTTATTAAAGTAGAAGCAACTAAATTTACTGAAGTAGGTTATGTTGGTAAAGAAGTTGAAACGATCATTCGCGATCTTGCTGACATCTCAATTAAATTAACTCGTGAGTTAGAAACTAAAAAAGTTAAACATCGCGCTGAAGAAGCCGCTGAAGAGCGTATTTTAGATGCCTTATTACCACCAGCAAAAAATACATTTGGTGAAACAGAGCCTTCTGATAACTCATCTACAAGACAAGTTTTCCGTAAAAAATTACGTGAAGGCAAGTTAGATGATAAAGAAATTGATATTGATATTGCACAGTCTCCAGTTGGTGTTGAAATCATGGCGCCTCCAGGCATGGAAGACATGACAAATCAATTACAAAGCATGTTCCAAAACATGTCGAATGAGAAAAAGTCTTCTCGTAAATTAAAGATTAAAGAAGCCTTTAAACTGTTAATTGAAGAAGAAGCTGCAAAATTAGTAAACCCAGAAGATCTTAAAGAAAAAGCAATTCAAGCTGTTGAGCAAAACGGTATTGTATTCATTGATGAAATGGACAAAATCTGTAAACGCGGTGAATCTTCAGGTCCAGATGTAAGCCGTGAAGGTGTTCAACGTGATTTATTACCTTTAGTTGAAGGTACGACTGTTAGCACTAAACATGGTATGGTTAAAACTGATCATATGTTGTTTATTACTTCTGGTGCTTTCCAAATGTCTAAGCCATCAGATTTAATTCCTGAGCTACAAGGCCGTTTACCAATCCGTGTAGAACTTGAAGCACTAAGTGCTAAAGATTTCGAACGCATTTTAACTGAACCTCATGCATCTCTTACAGAACAATACGTTGCGCTATTAGGTACTGAAGGTGTTAATGTTGAGTTTACTGAAGATTCAATTACAGCGATTGCAGAATCAGCATGGCGCGTAAATGAAAAGACCGAAAATATTGGCGCACGTCGTCTTCATACTGTGATGGAACGCTTAATGGAAGAAGTATCATATGATGCTTCAGAAAAAGCAGGTGAGCAACTAACAGTTGATGCTAAATACGTAGAAAAATTCTTAGGTAGCTTAGTTGAGAATGAAGATTTAAGCCGCTTTATTCTATAATACCTTTGCTACGCAGGTCTATTTAAGGTAACTGCGTAGCAAAAAATAAAACGAAATAGGCATGAATCAATCATGCCTATTTTTTTGATGTAAACTAATTAACTATATATCCCTTTAGTTAAATCTTCCGCCACGTAGTGGCTTTAATACAACTGCGGAGAAAATTTATATGTCTATATTAGTCACTAAATTTCATTATCATAAAAAAACCAAACTCCTGGATGTCTATTTTAAAAATACATCGAATGAAATAACACAATCTCATTTTAGTACTGAGTTTCTTCGCGTATATTCACCATCAGCTGAAGTACAAGGTCATGGCAAAGAGGAGATGAAGTTAGTTACAAATAAAAAGCAGGTAGAAATAAATAAAATTGAAGCCGTGGGTCATTATGCCGTGAAACTGATATTTGATGACGGCCATGATTCAGGCATATATAGCTGGCAATACTTAGAATATTTACAATTAAACCAAGATAATCTTTGGCAAAAATATTTAAACCGACTGACAAAACACAATGCCAGCCGAGATCAAATTATCCCAATTAGGATCCAATAATAAAAACTGCGCAGCAGTCTTTATACTTTAAACTTAGCTATCGCTCCGTGTAATACTCTGGCTTGTTCAGAAACTTCCTCACTTGTGTGTGCGTTTTTACTGGCATGTTCTGTTGCTTGCTCTGCTATATCACGAATTTTCACCACATTTTTATTCACTTCAGAAGCAACTAAGTTTTGCTCATCAATTGCAGTCGCAATTTGAGTGCTCATATCCATAATATTTTGCACATCTTCAGTGATTGATTGTAATAATTCCCCCGCCTTAGTTGCTTGAGCAGAGCTTGCATCACCTTGTTGACGACATTGCTGCATCAACGATACCACTTGCTGTGTTCTTTGCTGTAAGGTGCTTATAATACTTTCTATCTCTTGAGTGGACTCTTGTGTTCTTTGCGCTAATGATCTCACTTCATCAGCTACCACAGCAAAACCTCGTCCTTGCTCCCCCGCCCTGGCTGCCTCTATTGCTGCATTTAAAGCCAGTAAATTAGTCTGTTCTGCGATACCTCTAATAACATCTAATACCGAGCCTATAGTTTCACCATCTTTTTCTAACTGGGATACCACTTCAGATGCACCGCCTAAAGAAGTCGATAGCTCAGAGATACGTGCCACAGTTGAATCTACTTCACTGCGCCCCTCTAAGGCACTTACATTAGTTGATTCTGCTTTGTTTGCAGCAGCTTCCGTATTGTGTGATATATCTTGTATTGTGGCCTGCATTTGTGTTGCGGCTGTTGCGACCATATCAGCTTCATGTAATTGGTCTTGCATACCATCGCTGGTTGCCGAAGTAGTTTCTGCTAAGTCTTCTGTTGCTGCATTTAAAGTTGAAAGAGCAGAATTGACTTCAAATATAAGGGTTTTAAAGTCACAAATTAAACCATTAAAGTCATGGGTCATAGCCGATACTTCATCTTGGCCTTTTTCAACTATTGATAAAGATAAATCATTTCGTCCTCTAATTTTATGAATTGTTTCACACACTTCATTTATAGGAACTATGATAGAACGACTGGTGAGATAGACTAAACTCATCACGATTAGAAGGGATATACCAAATACAGTAAAAGCCGTTATTTTAGCACTGGCAGAAGTTGATGATGTCATTTCTTTTGCTTCATTGAGCATTTTTTCAAACATTTCATCAGTGCTTTTAATAGATTTACGCATTTTACCTAGTGCACCTAACTCCATAGATAAACCAAGCTCTTCACTTTTATTAACTAACTGTGTAAATTTATTTTGGTAAATAACTAACATAGATTTAATATCTGATTTAACTTGCTCAGATAAATCCGATGAAGAAACATCTTGCTCCAATTGTATGATGTTCTTTTCAAATTTAGCTAAATATTTTAAATCACTTCTCAACATGAAGTCTTTTTCATTTCTTCTTAATTGCAACATATCAGCGAGTAATTGATAAGTTTCATATTCATGAAGTAACTCTTCAACAGAGTGCACAGCCGCTCTAAGCTCACCATACAAGGCATCTTTTGGGTGTAATCCAATTTCTCTTTGTAAACTGACCACATGATCAAAATCTTTTTTATATTGTTTAGCCAAACTCTCAAATTTTAAAAGCTTATTTTGATCTACATTTAAATCTTCATAATAGACTTTTAATGTTGTAACACCTTGTTGCATTTCTTTATATTTTTTTTCGAATTTATCTAATGATGTTTGTTGTTTATAAGCTAAAAAATCTTTTTCATCTTTTCGCATACCTAATTCTTTAGCGTTTAGAGTACCTGTAATGCTAGTTATTGCATTAAGTGATTGCATTGTTTGCGATTGAAAAATTATCACAAATAACATTACAAGCATAGCAATAGCAACCACTAGCGCATTTATTTGCAAACGCATTTTTATTGATAAACGTTCTAGTAAACCCATTACTTTGTGATCCTTATATTTATAATTATCTAAAGTATAGAAAATAAATAAAAAACTGCCTGTAATAGTTTAAAATTTAGCAAAAATTTAATTATTGTCTTGGAAATCAAGCTAGGTATACTAACAACTTGTTTTTATGACTTTTCGAAGGATCACAACATGGAATACAATACATCTGCATTATGTGATAAATACCCAAACCTCATCGATGTTTTAGAGCCTATGTTTATCAATTTTGGTGGTAGAACATCATTTGGTGGCCAAGTTAGCACTATAAAATGTTTTGAAAGCAATGAATTGATCCGAGATGTATTAGCACAAGATGGTACAGATAAAGTTTTATTAATTGATGGTGGCGGTTCTACACGTCGTGCATTAATCGATTTAGAAATTGCCGAGTTAGCACTTAATAATAACTGGGAAGGCTTAGTTGTTTACGGCTCTGTAAGACACGTAGATGAACTAGAAGAGCTAGATATTGGTATACAAGCGATTGCTTCTATTCCGGTTGCTGCAGACAGTAACGGTCACGGTGAAGCTAATTTAGGTGTTAATTTTGCTGGCGTATCTTTTTTTGATGATGATTATATTTATTCCGACAGCACCGGCATGATTTTATCACCTGAACCTCTAGAAGCTGAAGAAGACTATCTAGCTGAGTAATCCCTATATTTTTAGAGCTTTGCTTTTTAACTTAAAACCAAAGCTCTATCTGTTACCCTAAATGATAAGGAACCACTTTTTCATCAAGTTTTTTCTGCCATTGCATAAGCCAACTTGTCAACCCCTCTGAATTTAACGGTCTGGTAAATACATACCCTTGTGCACCGTAGCAATTAAAACCTTTAATAAACTCTAAAAGCTTTTCTGATTCTATGCCTTCACAAATTACTTTAGTTTGTAAATTATTACCCATATCAATAATGCCACTTAGCAAACTGCGCGCATTAACATTACGGCTTAATTCTTCAATTAAATGCTCATCAATTTTAATATAGTTTAATGGCATAAAAGATAAGTTTGCTAATGATAAAGGGCTGGCTCCAACATCATCTAAACAAATAGGCAAACCTATGGCTTTAAGTCTTTTAAGCATAGTAGAGCCACTATCATCAAAGTTAGTGAGTATATTGGCTGGGCACTCTATAATAATATCTTGAGATGTTAAATTATGCTCAGTTAAAATTGCATCCACTTTTTCAATAAACTCATCTTGCAATAATTCTGCACCAAATAAATTAATACTGACCGGAACATTCAAGTCTTGGCACTTTAATACTAAAGATATTTCAGCTGCTTTTTCCAATACCCAAATGGCGACTTCATACGCTAAACCAGCTAAACGAATTTCTTCAACAAAACTAGAGGCGCTTAATAAACCTTGCTCTGGATGTTTCCATCTCAGTAATAATTCAACAAATTCTATTTTATTGGTTTCGAGCGCGACAATAGGATGAAAATGCAATTCAAATGCATCATCAAAGTTTAGCGCAGCTAATTCACCTATTGTTTTTAATTGCGCTTGTTGATCAACTGACATTTCAGGCCTATATTGTGCAATACGTTCTCCTTCACATTGCACACTATCGATCGCAAGATAAGTATGTTCTATTAAGCTTTCGATGCTTGTGTCTTTATCTCCTTTTGCAAAAGCAGCTCTTAATAAAATCTTTTGTGAATGCCCATTAATGACTGAAGCTTGTTCTGTCGCAACTTGAATTTTTTGAATGAGTTTTTCATGTAAATGCTGATGCACATTAGTGCCAATCACAAATACAAAATCAACATTGCTTAATTGGGCGAGTTTAATGTGTTCTTCATCAAACTCCAATATAGTAATCAATTCCTCATGATCTAATTGTTTTTTTACTTTAGATGCCAGCTGAGTTAATAAAACATCACTTAACTCACGCCCTAACCTTTGATTTATATCATTTAAACCATCAAATTTAATAAGTACAAAAATACATGCTTTACCGTCATTTTGCTGCCATTTATTAAAGGCTTGCTTTAATAAAGCACGATCAGGCAAAGACGTGCCTTGACCGCTATTAGTCGCATGTTGCTCAGTCGTATTGACCGATGTTAAGCCCGGCACTTCTATCAGTGAGGTTTCAGTGGATTGGGATAATAATAATGGAATAATAACTAAGGAAATAACGCTAGCTGGTAATATTGATAACCATGCTAAACAAGATAATACCACTATTGAGCTTAACGTGATTAACATACCTATTTTAACAACTTTATTGCCTTTTTCTGTTGTTAAAAGATATATAGCTTGAGCTGACACTAAAAATACAAAAGTGATAAGTAAAATACTAGAATTAAAACTTAAAAACGATAAAACACCTATGCCAGATAATAAGTTAAATACCCTATGAATGATACTTTGCTTATGTTGCATGCACGACAGTAAAGCCAAAAAGACCATACCCGCAAAAAAGCTGTCTAAATTGCCATTAGACATAGCAGTGGATGCCTGAGCATATGGTGTAAATACCACCACCATAAAAATAAAAATGAGTCCTAACTTTTGCATCCACTTACCTCTTAATCCAATTTAAGGAAGCCATTCCTTAGCTAACAACATTCTCGCCCTCAATCCATTGTTTTGCAAGTGGGTTTACACCAAATTGATAAGCTAATTCTGCTGGATGTTCTATATCCCATAAAACTAAATCAGCACGTTGGCCTTTAGCTATCACACCACGATCCGTTAAGCCTAGGGCTTTAGCGGCATTAACTGTTACACCCGCTAATACTTGCTCAGGTGTCATGCTAAATAAAGTACAACCCATATTCATCATTAATTTTAGTGAACAAACAGGAGATGTACCTGGATTAAAATCTGTAGAAATCGCAATTGGTACATTATATTGTTGTAATAACTTAATTGGCGGTAATTGCGTTTCACGTAAAATATAAAAAGCACCAGGCAATAACACAGCGACAGTGCCAGCATCAGCCATAGCTTTGACACCTGCTTCATCTAAAAACTCAATATGATCAGCTGACAAACCATTAAACTCTGCAACAAGTTCAGCACCTTTTAAATTAGATAGCTGCTCAGCATGTAGCTTAACCGGTAAACCTAGCTCTTTTGCTTTTTCAAATACTTTACGTGTTTGCGCATTTGAAAAACCTACGCCTTCACAAAAAGCATCAACCGCATCAGCAAGCCCTAAGTCAGCCACTTTAGGCATCATTTCTTCGCATACTAAATCTATGTATGCATCAGCACCTTGCTCTGGTGGTGTCGTTTTATATTCTGGTGGTAACGCGTGCGCACCTAAAAATGTCGTTTTTACATCTACTTTATGATGTTCACCTAAAAGCTTAGCAACTTTCAGCATTTTAATTTCAGATTCTGTATCTAAACCATAACCTGATTTAATTTCAACAGTCGTAACACCTTCGTTATATAAAGCGTTTAATCTTTTTTTAGCACTAACAAATAATGCTTCTTCTGACGCTTCACGAGTCGCTTTTACTGTTGAAACGATACCGCCGCCTTGGGCTGCTATTTCTTGATAAGAAACACCTTGTAAGCGCATTTCAAATTCACGGGCACGTGAGCCACCAAATACTAAATGAGTATGACAATCTATCAAACCAGGCGTTAACCACTGGCCCTTTGCAGCCACTACAGGCGTTAATAAAGCATCAAACTTAGGTAAGTCTTCATACTTACCTAACCAAGCAATCTTGCCATCTTTTAATGCAACGGCTGCATTTTCAATGGCACCATAAGCTGCAGACATTGCAGGATCCATTGTTGCTACATTCACATCAATTATGACTTGATCAAATTCTTCATTTAACATCATACTCACCCAGACTCGTAATAAAATTTTATTTAGTCTAACATTAGAACTTGTATATACAAGTAATCTATGCCACTTTATTAGTTACCAGTTCTTTTGAATTATTAATCATTTACCATGAGCACATATTTAAGTGACTTGGTATCATATTATTTTATAACCCGTTTATTTAAATAAGGTACCCACGGCATTGACGATGATCACACCTAAATTTGCGCAAATAAAACGCTTTATTATCGACAAAATAAAATCAGGTGAATGGCCTGAGCATAGCCGAATTCCATCAGAAAACGAGTTAACAGTGCAATTTTCTGTCAGTCGAATGACAGCAAGACGTGCATTAACTGAATTAACCGAAGAAGGTATTCTAACTCGCTCTCAAGGATTAGGTACTTTTGTTGCTAGTTTTAAATCACAATCTTCTTTATTAGAAATAAGAAATATAGCAGATGAAGTAAAAGACCGTGGTGGCCAATATACCTGTAACCCAATTGTGCTAGAATCAATGCAAGCTATCGCCCCAATTGCAATCGCTTTAGGTGTTGAAGTTGATTCTTTAGTATATCGCAGTGTATTAGTGCATTTTGAAAACGATAAACCACTTCAAGCTGAAGAACGCTTTGTTAACCCAAATCTAGCACCTGAGTATTTACAGCAAAACTTTGAACAGATCACACCACATGAATATTTAAGCCAAGCAGCACCATTAACTGAAGCTCGCCATACAGTTGAGGCCATTACGCCTTCTGATGATGTGTGTGAGTGGTTAACCCTTTATAATTTAGAGCCATGTTTACAAGTTATTCGTAGAACTTGGTCATCAAAAGGGGTTGTGAGTTTTGCTCGATTAATTTCGCCCGGCTCAAAATATCGCTTAGGTGGACATTTAACATTTAAAAAATAACTAAGCTAAGAAAAGCCATATTAAATACGGCTTTTTTTATTAAAATTAGTCAGTTAATAAATGTTCACTTAACATGTTTTTTTCTGAATCAGATAAAGGCTGCGCTTTTTTAATATCAAAATCATAACGCACAACAACCGTTTTGCCTAAAGCACATTGCTGATCATGCTGCCATGCACTTTGTTCGATAACAAAAGAGCTGTTCCCAACTTTACGAATAGCTGTTTTAATTTCGACTTCTTGCCCGTAGAATAACTCACCTTGAAACTCAACCTCTATTTTAGCAATGATCAGTTTCCACTGTTTTGGATCAAGATCAGGGGTGAAAAACCTAAAAATAGGTGTGCGAGTTGCTTCAAACCAAACTGGTAGTACGGTATTGTTTATATGCCCTAAAGCATCCGTTTCAGTGAAACGTGGCATTATTTTTTCTTTAAACATATCTACACCTAAACAGGTTCTCAAAGAAGAACCTAACATAATAAATTTAACAAGGGATCTCATTTATGCCAGATCTTATTCGTACATATGAAAATGCACTTAGCCCTGAGTTCTGTAATAACTTTATCAAACTTTTCGAACAAAGCCCCCATTTAAAACAAGGGACTACCAGTGGTGGTATCGATTTAGCTAAAAAAGATAGCAAAGATCTGTATTTGAGCATGCATCCTGAATATGCCGAGTACAACCAACATATACAAAAGATCACCGCTGAAAAAGTATTTGAATATATATCAGATAACTTTTTAATCATGATAGGTGCATTTGGTTTAACTGTTTATCATCCAAAAACAGGTGAACCAACTAATTTAACAGTAGAAAACTTTGAAGAAGTAGGTAAACCTCAAGTATCTACTTTAGTGCAGCAGCTTTTTAGACTGGGGCCAATACAAGCACAAAAATACGAAAAAAATAAAGGTGGATATCCTTATTATCATAGCGAAGTATATCCACAAGCAGGTCATAACGAAGCGCTGCATCGTGTGCTTGCATTCATGTTCTATTTAAATGATGTTGGAGAAGGAGGAGAAACAGAGTTTTATTACCAAAAGCTAAAACTGAAACCAACCCAAGGTACTATGGCTATTTTTCCTGGGTATTTTACCCATACACATAGGGGTAATACGCCAATCTCAAATGATAAATACATATTTACCTCTTGGGTTTTATTCAATCATGCTGAAAAAATTTACGGCACGCCTCAAACAGACAAATGAGAAAAACTACCATGCTAAAAAAAGTATTAATTAGCTTATGTGCAACTGGAATCGCCCACACTGCAGTAGCTGAAGCACTCGATAAAAGTAAAATTAATTATCTTGGACCTATTGCACCACAAAGCCAATTTAAACCTTATGAAACAGCACAACAAAAAGAGATCATAAATAACTTATTGCCTCAAATTTCACAAAATAATAAGTCTGTGAATATTTTTGGTAAAAAAGTAAAATGGCAGCTGCTTTCTCAAGTCAGCGCACTTACAGAGCCTGGTCTACAAGCAATTAAATTTACTTTATCAGTAGATCGCTTTGTGCAAGGTGATTTAAAAATACAAGGCATAGAAACAGCCAGTGTCTTTATCAACAATGTTGCACTGAGTGCTAGCGATAAAAAATATGCATTAACTTTACCTACAGGTGAACACCAGATCACGGTAATTGCTGAACAAGTCAGCGATTGGAAAAAAGTAATGTTAGATTTTGATGGTAAATCAGAGCACGACAAAGTCACACTGACTAATCATGATTCTCATCCTTTATCAGCTAAGCAATTATATGATGCAAAAGTGATTTCAGGTGTATCGCTATCACCCGATGCAAAGCAAATGATCTACAAAAGCAAAGCATATAACGATAAATCAGCTAATAAAGCTGTACGTACCGCTCAGCTATTAGATACCAAATCAAATACTGTAAGATACCGCTGGGAAGACGGCAAAGCATCTAACTTTATTTGGAGCCCAGATAATAAAAAATTAGTTTATCTATCAAATGGTAAATTAAAACAATTAGACAGGAAAACGCTAGAAATAAAAGTATTAAGTGATAACTTAGCAAGCACTAGCGGCTTTGAATTTTTTGATAACGAGACTTTAATTTTTAGCTGGAATAAGACACCAGCCAAAAGTAAATCACTTACAAAACATTATAAAGGCTTAGAAGATCGTTGGTCATATGCTCGTAATACCAACCAGGTTCATTTATTAGATCTTAATTCTGGTTTGATCCGCCAAGTAAGCTCACCAAAATTCAGTCATAGTCTTGAAGATCATAATGCAAAACGCGGTACTGTTTTATTAAGCCGTAATCCAATTGATTACGCTGCACCGCCGCATATGATCACTGAATTAGTTGAAGTTAACCTAAAAGATCATAGTGAAAAAGTAATCGGTAAATATCGTACATTTAATAATGCACAATACCAAAAAGATGGCTTTTATATCACAGCAGGTCCTGCATTTATGAATGGTGCTGGCCAAAACTTACCTAAAAATATGCTACCTAATAACTATGATGGTCAGTTATATAAGCTGAGCTTTAACGGTGAAGATGTGACTGCTTTATCTAAAGAGTTTGATCCGTCAATTGGTCGTTTTGAAGTATTAAAAAATAGCGATGTTGTGTTATCTGTAACAGAAAAAGATACTAAACAAGTCTATTTATTTGATGAAAGCAAAAACAGCTTTAAAAAGCTAAAATCTAAGCTTGATATTGTAGAGCGTTTTTCTTTATCTCAAGGTAAAAAACCTCAGCTATTATATACAGGCACTACAGCTTCAAAACCACAGCAAGTTAAGTTATTAAACGTTTATAAGAATAAAGCCAAAACTTTATCTGATAGCCAAGCTGACTTTTATCAAAATAGTGAAATTGCGACATTAGAAGAATTTAACTTTGTAAATAAAGATAATGTTGAAATTAGTGGCCGTGTTTATATCCCACATAATTTAGATAAAACTAAAAAACACCCTGCACTTGTTTATTATTACGGCGGTACATCACCAGTAACACGTGGCTTTACAGGTCGTTACCCATTTAACTTATGGGCAGCAAATGGATATGTAGTTTATGTATTACAACCAACTGGTGCGACAGGTTTTGGTCAAGAGTTTTCAGCTAAACATGTTAATGCTTGGGGTAATTACACGGCTGATGACATCATTCAAGGTACAGGCGAATTTTTAAAAGCTTACCCATATGTTGATGCTAAAAAGCTAGGTAATTTAGGCGCATCATACGGTGGTTTTATGACTATGCTACTCACTACCAAAACAGATATGTTTAGCGCGTCAATATCACATGCTGGGATCTCCAATATCACCTCATATTGGGGTCAAGGTTGGTGGGGCTATTTATATTCTGGAGAAGCGTCTAAAGGCAGCTTCCCTTGGAATAATGCAAAGCTTTATAGCGAACACAGTCCGGTATTTAATGCTGATAAAGTAACAACACCATTATTACTGATCCATGGTAATGCAGATACAAACGTACCACCAGGCGAGAGTCATAATATGTACACTGCGCTTAAACTACTTGGTCAAGATGTTGAGCTTGTTGAATACAACAATACTGATCATCAAGTTTTTGCCCGTGATAAACGTTTTCACTGGTGGGATACTATGATGGCTTACTTCGATAAAAACTTAAAAGATCAACCACAGTGGTGGGATCATTTATATCCAAGTAAATAGCTTATTAACCTGAGGTTCGGATAAACGTTTTGCTTATCCAAATTTCAGATTAACAGGACTACTGACATTTATTGTCAATAGTCCCTGATATGCTGTCGTTAGTTTATAAAACAAATTAAGGACAATTATGATCGAACTCCATCAATTTCCACCTGCTTTTGGCCTAGCCAACGCCAGCCCTTTTGCTATAAAACTACAAGCTTATTGCCAATTAGCGAATATTGAATATAAAAATCACTACCGTGTAGATAGCCATAAAATGCCTAAGGGTAAATTACCTGTCGCTATAATTGATAACGAGTTAACTGCTGATTCAAGCCTGATCATTAATAAGCTTGAAGCCACATATCAACTAGATAAAGATCTGACACCTATAGAGCACGCTCAAGGCCATTTATTACAACAACTATGTGAAGAACAGCTTTATTGGTCACTAGTTTATAGTCGTTGGATTGACGATGATTTTTGGCCTATTAGCAAAGAAGAGTTTTTTGGTAAGTTACCCGCTTTCTTAAAATTATTTGTACCAAATGCCATGCGTAAACGCGCAATCAAAAATTGTCAATCACAAGGAACAGATCGACATGACAAACAAGATATATATGCCATGGCCAATAAATCAATTGACCATTTGTCAGTATTATTAGCCGATAGAGCATTTTTTATTTCAGAAAATATGACTAGTTATGACTGTGCTATTTATGGATTATTAACCAACTTCTTAAATGGTGGTATAGAAAGCCCAATAAAAAAACGATTAGAGAACCATAAAAATTTAGTAGAGTATATCGGTCGATGTAAAGATACGTGTGGGGTTTAATTGAATAATAGATAAATCACCTAACGATTATTATCGCCCAAACCTAGCTAATACCCTTGTAGGTTTGCTTTAGCCTAACAGTTTTAGATTTGATTTAAGCATTGCATATCGAGACTCTTTGTAAGACTGAAGTCTCACCTACAGAATCATTCCAATCTAACAGATATTTTTGTAGGTTGGCCTTTAGGCTAAAGATTTTAGATTTTAGATTTTAGGTTTTAGGTTTTAGTTTTGAAGTTAAGCATTCTAGATATAGATTATTTATAAGATTAAAGCGAGCCTAATACAGACTCACTTTTACTTATATTACTGCCAAGGACGCTGTTTTTTAAGTTGTGCTTCAAACGCATCAATTTGTGGATTAAATGTTTCAGTTACACCAATAAAATCTAAACCACTTAATAAACGATCTTTAATATCAGGGCGAATATCAAAACTGATCGGCTCAAACTGATCACTGATCAATTGCTGATTTTGTAGATCTACATTAATTTGTATATCTTGCTTATCTGCAAAACATTGCTCGCTAATAGCAAATAACTTATCTAATGTAGCTTCTGGTAGAGCAATAGCTAACATTTGATTATTCATACAGTTATTAAAAAAGATATCTGCAAAGCTTTCAGCAAGGATCACAGTAAAACCATACTGTTTTAATGCCCAAGGCGCATGCTCACGAGATGAACCACAACCAAAGTTATCACGAGTTAGTAGTACTGTAGCACCTTGATAACAGGCTTCATTTAAAATGAACTCCGGATTTTGATCGCCATTATCCAAATAGCGCCAATCATAAAATAAAGCAGCATCAAAACCATCTCGACTCGTTGATGTTAAAAATTGCTTTGGAATAATTTGGTCGGTATCTACATTATTTTTATCTAAAGGCGCTAATAAACCTGTGTGGTACACTTCATTAATTACAGTCATTATGCTTCTCCTCTGATATCAACAAATTTACCATAAACAGCTGCTGCGGCTGCCATCGCAGGACTAACTAAGTGTGTTCTACCGCCACGACCTTGACGACCTTCAAAGTTACGGTTGGATGTAGATGCACAACGTTTACCTGCTTCTAATTTATCGTCATTCATTGCTAAACACATAGAACAACCAGGCTCACGCCACTCAAAACCCGACGCTTTAAAGATATCTGCTAAACCTTCATCTTCAGCCTGTTTTTTAACTAATCCAGAACCCGGAACGATCAAAGCTTCAATGCCATTAACAACTTGCTTGCCTTCTACAATTTGCGCTGCAGCACGTAAGTCTTCAATTCGGCTATTAGTACATGAGCCAATAAACACAACATCTACTTCAATATCAGCAATTGCTTGACCAGGTTGTAAATCCATATATGCAAGCGCACGGCGGATTGCATCAGCTTTAATTAGATCTGTTTCTTTTTCAGGATCTGGAATGATCTCATCAATACCAATTACTTGCTCAGGGCTAGTACCCCAAGTAACTTGTGGCTGAATATCATCTGCATGCATTACTACAACATGATCAAATTCTGCACCTTCGTCTGATGCTAGTGTTGACCAATATTCAACAGCCGCCTGCCAATCATCACCTTTAGGTGCAAATGGACGGCCTTCTAAATAGTCATATGTAGTTTGATCCGGTGCAATTAAGCCCGCTTTTGCGCCCATTTCAATGCTCATATTACATAAAGTCATACGCGCTTCCATTGAAAGCGCTTCAATGCCTGTTCCGCAAAACTCAGCTACAAAACCTGTGCCTCCAGCCGTACCTAGTTCACCAATTACTGCCATGATCAAATCTTTAGAGGTAACTGTTGGCTTTAAAATACCATCAATTTGTATTTTAAGAGAACGTGCTTTTTTCTGTTGCAATGTTTGTGTTGCTAATACATGCTCAACTTCAGATGTGCCAATTCCGTGAGCTAGTGCACCAAATGCACCATGAGTTGATGTATGGCTATCGCCACATACAATTGTTGTACCAGGTAAAGTAATGCCTTGCTCAGGACCTACAACATGAGCAATACCCTGCTCAATAGAGTTTAAATCATAAAGTGGTACACCAAAATCTTCACAGTTTTGTGTTAATGCATTTAATTGATTTTGTGCAACTTCACTCGCTGCTGAGATCTTACGAACTTTAGTCGAAATATTATGGTCCATAGTCGCAAATGTTTTATCAGTTCTTCTTACTTTTCTGTTTTGTTCACGCAGCCCTGAAAATGCTTGTGGAGAAGTGACTTCATGTACTAAATGTCTATCTATATATAATAAATCTGTTTCGCTATTTATTGCTGTGACAGTATGTGACTGCCAAATTTTGTCATATAAGGTTTGTGCCATTACTTGTTTCGCCCCAAAATTTTTTGCTCAGTACTCTAGTCATAACTAGATAAAATTTATAACACCTTGTCAGGCTAAAACCTCTCTGTAAGTTGGGTTTTAGCCTGATAAAAACTTAAATTCTTTCTACAATCGCCGCTGCTACATCACTTGTTGTGTAACGCTCATTTGGATAAATATCTTGCGTACCTATACCTGCTTTAACCGTTTCAGCTACTGCTTTTTCAATTGCACGCGCCGCTTCTTCTTGTTTAAGAGAGTAACGTAACATTAATGCTGCACTTAAAATTTGTGCAATCGGGTTTGCAATGCCTTTACCTGCGATATCAGGTGCAGAACCACCAGCAGGCTCATATAAACCAAAACCTGTTTGATTGAGGCTAGCTGAAGGTAAAAGACCCATAGAGCCTGTGATCATCGCACATTCATCAGATAAAATATCACCAAATAAGTTATCACATAAAAGTACATCAAATTGTGCTGGGTCTTTAACTAACTGCATTGCAGCGTTATCTACATAAATATAATCAAGTTCAACTTCTGGGTAACTTTTAGATACTTCAGTAACCACTTCACGCCATAAAATACTTGAAGCTAATACATTAGATTTATCTACCGAAGTTACTTTATTACTACGTAATTTTGCGGCTTCAAAAGCAAATTTAGCAATACGCTCGATTTCAAAACGAGAGTATTTTTGTGTATCAAACGCAAACTCTTGCTCGCCTTCGCCTGAACGACCTTTTTCGCCGAAGTAAATACCGCCTGTTAATTCACGTACACATAAAATATCAAACCCTTTTTCACTGATATCAGCACGAAGTGGTGATGCAGCGCTTAAAGCAGGTAATAACTGTGCAGGACGTAAATTACAAAATAAGTTGAAATGTTTACGAAGCGGTAATAAAGAACCACGTTCAGGTTGCTCTTGTGGCGGTAAATCAGCCCACTTTGGACCACCTACCGAACCAAATAAAATGGCATCAGCGTTATCACATGCCTCTAAAGTCGATTCTGGTAATGCTTTACCAAACTTATCAATTGCAGCGCCACCAATAGCATGATGTTCGCGATTAAGCTTCAAATTAAATTTATCACATACAACATCAAGTACTTGCTCTGCTGCATTCATGATCTCAGGACCAATGCCATCCCCGGCTAAAACTGCAATATTAAATTCTTTTTGAGTCGTCATTTCTCTTATCCTGCTTTCTTCTGCTGCTTTAAACACATTACTTGCTGTGCACGATTAATTAAGTTGTATACGTGGATCATGGCACGAACCGATGATTCAACAACATCAGATGCTAAACCTGCACCGTGATATTGGCGGTCTTGATATTCAGTAATGATATCAACTTGACCTAATGAGTTTTCACCTTTACCTGTTGCATCTAAATGATATTGACGCATTTTAGTATCCATTTGAGTGATATTTCTCATTGCAGTATATGCAGCCTCTACCGGTCCATCACCTGTAGCTGCTTGAGTAAATAATTCACCATTCACTTTTAAGCCTACGGTAGCACTAGCTACTGTTTGCGAGTTAGTTGTGGTATTTAAGAATTCAAGTTGGTAATAATCATTATTATCTGAGATTTTATTAAAGTAGATCATCGCTTCAAGATCGTAATCATATACAGTACCTTTTTTATCAGCCAAAGCGATAAAACTTTGGTATAAGGTATCCATATCATAATCACCATTTTGGTAACCTAGCTCTGTTAACCTATGTTGAATAACGTGACGGCCCGAACGTGACGTCATATTTAGCTTATTATTTGGTACACCTACCGTTTCTGGTGCCATAATTTCATAAGTATTTTGCGCTTTTAATACACCATCTTGATGAATACCAGAACTATGAGCAAATGCATTTTCGCCGACGATCGCCTTATTTGGCTGTACTGGCATATTACAAATTTGGCTTACTTGACGAGATGCATGGTAGATTTCTTCACTTCGAATATCACAATTTACGCCTAAATGATCGCTACGCATCTGCATTATCATAGCAACTTCTTCTAACGAACAATTACCAGCACGTTCTCCTATGCCATTTACAGTACATTCAATTTGACGTGCACCAGCTTGAACTGCAGCAATAGAGTTAGCAACCGCTAAACCTAGATCGTTATGACAATGTACACTTAAACGTGCTTTATCAATGTTTGGCACATTAGCCATTAAATAGCTGATCATCGCCGCATATTCGTCAGGAGTAACATAACCTACAGTATCAGGTAAATTAATCGTAGTCGCACCTGCATCAATTACAGCCTCTACAACTTTACATAAATCATCATGCGGCGTTCTGCCGGCATCTTCACAAGAAAACTCAACATCAGGAGTGTAAGTTAATGCTAACTTAATAGACTTAACCGCCATTTCAATCGCTTTATCTAATGTAATTTTTAGCTTATGTTCTAAATGTAATGGGCTAGTAGCAATAAATGTATGAATTCGGCTTTTTTCTGCAGGTTTTAATGCTTCACCACATGCTTCAATATCTTTAGTCA
Organism: Pseudoalteromonas sp. C2R02; assembly: GCF_018860845.1. Classification (NCBI taxonomy): domain Bacteria; kingdom Pseudomonadati; phylum Pseudomonadota; class Gammaproteobacteria; order Alteromonadales; family Pseudoalteromonadaceae; genus Pseudoalteromonas; species Pseudoalteromonas sp. C2R02. Next base: position 93,909 of record NZ_JAHKQC010000055.1, read on the forward strand.
CTGCACGTGCTAAGCCACAAATTACAGGACCTTTTACTTCAGTTGCAATACGCTTAACTGCATTAAAATCTGCAGGGCTAGAAACAGGAAAACCTACTTCCATCACATCAACATTTAGACGGCTAATAGTATGTGCTAAACGTAGTTTATCATCTTCAGTTAAGCTCGCTTTTAGTGCCTGCTCGCCATCTCTTAACGTGGTATCAAAAATCCAAACTTTATCGCTCATACTATCACCTGTGCCCTATTACTTTAAATTCAAAAAAAAACCCCGCAATTTATGCGGGGTTTTTTTGTATTACTTGATGCAAATACACTAACGCCCGCAAACTCTTTGAAAGAGCTCCAGTTTTAAAAGTAGTGTAATTAAAAGTATTTTTTGCATCGTTAAATTCAGTTATTTAATTAATGATTAAATTATGATGCTATTTTTATCACCATTAAACATAATGAGCAAGCATAATTTATCCTTAAAAATTTAAAATAAACGGCATATAAAGAAATTAAAATTCAACATAATTAAAATAAAAGAATTAACTATCCACGAAACTAAACTTAAATGATAGGTAAACATCAAGTTAACAAATATAAGCAATAAATATGCTAAATTAGTTAACCATTAAAATTTCCCTCACCTAACAGATGTCATTGTAGGCTAAGCTTTAGCCTAACGGTTTTAGATTTGATGTTACACACTGTAGATGGGAATTCTTTGAAAGGTTGAAGCCCTACTAAATCACGAAAATCCCACTAACCTAGCAGATATCTTTGTAGGTTGGGCTTTAGCCTAACTATTTTAGATTTGAGACTAAATATTGTAGAGGTGCTATAAAACTGGAACCTCTACAATACAAGTTTTCAGCTAAGACGTATACCCTTGTGGATTTTTACTTTGCCAGCGCCACGCATCAGCCATCATGGTATCTAAACCACGAACAGCTTGCCAATCTAATTCAGTTAACGCTTTTTCAGGAGCAGCATAACAAGCAGCAATATCACCAGGGCGACGAGGTACTACTTTATAAGCTAAATCATGGCCACAGGCTTTTTCAAACGCTTTAAGCATTTCAAATACCGAATAACCGTTACCAGTGCCTAAGTTAAATACATGCGCACCCGCTTCAGAGTTGATTTTATTAAGTGCTTTTAAATGCCCTATCGCTAAATCAACTACATGAATGTAATCTCGTACACCGGTGCCATCTTTCGTATCATAATCATCACCAAATACAGCTAACTCTTTTAACTTTCCAACAGCAACTTGAGAGATATAAGGCAATAAATTATTAGGGATACCATTTGGATCTTCACCAATCAAACCTGACTCATGCGCACCTACCGGATTAAAGTAACGTAAAATAGCAAAAGACCAACGTTCATCAGATTTGGCAACATCCTTTAAAACCATTTCAACCATCAGTTTAGATGTGCCATACGGATTAGTAGTGCCACCGACAGGGAAATCTTCTTTAATAGGCAAACTAGCTGGGTCGCCATAAACAGTGGCAGATGAGCTAAATACCAATTTAAATACATTAGCATCACGCATTGCATCTAATAAAGTTAACGTACCTTGTACATTCACTTGATAGTACTCAACAGGCTTAACAGTTGACTCTCCAACTGCTTTTAATCCAGCAAAATGCACCACACTATTAATTGAGTGCTTAGCAAAAATAGAATCTAAAAAAGCTTTATCTAAAATATCACCTTGATAAAAAGTACAGGCTTTACCTATTAGCTCAGCAACACGCTTAAGAGACTCTTGAGATGAATTTGCTAAATTATCAACAACAACAACGTCTTCGCCCTGTTGTAGTAACTCTAAAACAGTGTGAGAACCTATATATCCCGCACCACCTGTAACTAAAATCGACATTTATTTTCCTTATAAAAAAGCCCTTAAATAGACTTAAGAGTCAGAACCAAATAAATCACGTGTATATACTTTTTCAGCGACATCATCTAAATCATCAGACATGCGATTTGAAACGATTACATCAGATACTTTTTTAAATTCATTTAAGTCAGTCATCACTTCTGAGTGAAAAAACTCTTTTTCTTTTAACTCAGGTTCAAACACTACAACTTTAATACCTTTCGCTTTTATACGCTTCATGATGCCTTGAATAGCAGATGCTCTAAAGTTATCAGAACCAGACTTCATTATTAAACGATAAACACCAACAACTTTTGGAGTACGTTTTAGAATAGACTCAGCAATATGATCTTTACGTGTCGTATTAGCATCTACAATGGCACCAATTAATGAATTTGGTACATCTTTATAATTAGCACGTAATTGCTTAGTATCTTTAGGTAAACAATAACCACCATAACCAAATGAAGGGTTATTGTAATGCGTACCAATACGCGGGTCTAAACCAACACCATCTATAATATGCTGTGTATCTAATCCATGAGATTCAGCATAGCTATCAAGTTCATTAAAATAAGCAACGCGCATAGCTAAATAAGTATTTGAAAATAATTTAACCGCTTCAGCTTCTGTTGAGTCAGTTAATAAAACAGGGATATCTACACGCTCTGCACCTTGAACTAATAAATTAGCAAATACACGAGCTCGCTCAGATTCTTCACCCACAATAATGCGTGATGGATGTAGGTTATCGTAAAGTGCTTTACCTTCTCTTAAAAATTCGGGTGAAAACATGATATTCTCACATTCAAACTGAGCTTTTATCGTTTTGGTAAATCCAACTGGCACAGTTGATTTTATAATCATTACCGCACTTGGATTAATAGCAATAACATCCTGAATAACAGCTTCAACTGAATTTGTATTAAAATAATTTGTTTGTGGGTCATAATCAGTTGGCGTTGCAATCACTACAAACTCAGCATCTTTATAAGCTAAATTTTTATCAGTAGTCGCAGTTAAATTTAATTTTTTATTCTCTAAAAAATCTTCAATTTCAATATCAGAAATAGGCGACTTTTTATTATTAATTAAATCTACTTTTTCTTGAATTATATCAACCGCAATCACTTCATTGTTTTGCGCTAATAATACTGCATTCGACAAACCTACATAGCCAGTCCCGGCTATTGCTATTTTCATTTTAAAACCTTTGCTTAATAAATTACTTGAACAAAAATACATCTAAAAAAACATTTTATATGAAATTACTTTAAAAATACGTATAGGGTGATAAATATTGTGCCGTTATAAAAATATTTTTCATTAATACTAAAGACGTCAATAAAAATAATATTACAAATTTAGGCCACTCATCTTTAATCAGTGTTAATAAAGCTAATATTAAAACCGGCTCTATTGCAAAAAATAAAAAACCTAATCTAATTGATAAAACAGAGAGTTCATGAGTAAATAAAACCCCAAACATTCCAATCGTCACAAATGTTAAAATAAAATCTATATATTTAAAATTAACTCTTATTTGCCTTACAAAGGCAATACATGTAAAAATAAGTAATACACTAGACAGTAACATCCAAGACATTATTTTTAATTCTTCAACGCTACTTTGCAAATAAAGAAATACCCGCCAAAAAGCAATACTTATGTGCCTCAGCTGAAAAACAACTGCGGCTAACACATCTAAAAAGCTTAACCCTACAAAAGCGAAAAAAACAAAAAGAAGATATTTAGGTTGCCATTTAAAGTTTCTAAAGGGGAATACTAATAAACTTAATATCGCAATCACATGAAAACTCATAGCTAACATGGTTAGTAAGAAATAAGCTAAATATCTTTTTTCAACCAGGCGTGTTAAAGCAAACATAACAACGGATGTCGCTAAGCCTTGTCTAATAATATTATACTCAAAAGTAAGAAATAGATTAGTAACAGTAAGTATAAACATCCCCAAAAAATAATTTGGGCTAAGATGTTTAAATGATGCAGCAAAAAACATTAAAGATAAAAAAGAAATAAAAACGAGAACTAGATGGGGAGTGACTGAAAGCTCTTTTAAAGTACTTAAAAGTAAAAAAAAGCCCCACTCTATACGCTCACCATGAAACCCAGGAGAAAAATCCCCTAGGAACTCGGTAATCGTTGGAATATATTTATAGATTTCAACATAAGTTAAAGTATCCGTACCGATACTAAAATCTCTCATTCCTATAAAAAAAGCAAAACATAGGAGCGCAGGAGATAACGCCAGTACTTTTCTTTCTACTTTAAAAACTTCCATCAATAAGCAATAAAAGCCAAATAAAGCACCAGCTAGAACATAATAATGCATATTTTATTGTTTTTTGTTCAATGCGTAATTTCTTAAAATCACGTAACCACTTGATATCATAAAACCTAAAACTAAAAACAAAATACAAATTAAAGCACGTTTAGGCTCAGACTTATTTTCAGGGGCAAGAGCAGGATCGATAATTGAAAAAATATAATCTTCTTGTACTTGAGCAAGCATCGCTTTTTTAGTTTGCTCTTCAATTAAATCAAAAAATACACTTTCAGTTGTTCTTATGCTCGTATTTTTTAATTGTAAGTTTAAATATTCAACACTTTTTTCAGCCTGTTCAATATCTAGCTTTCGCATATGCTCATTTATATCTGCAACAAGCATATTAGCCCACTTAGCGGCTAAGTTTGGGTTAAAATACTGTACTGATATACTATAAGTACCTTCCCTCACATCAACTTCATAATCGACCATTTTAGAAAAAACCAAATAAATTTCTTGATCACTTGGCGTTAACTTTTTTGGAAAATCGAACTTTCTGACCCACTTATTTTGTGTTTCATCATAAAGCTTTGGGTTTATAAGTACTTTGTTTTCTTTGATATCCCAGCCTTCAGCGGCAAAGATTAAGATCTGAAGTTCATTCCTATGAATAAAATCAATTAAAAACGTTCTAGACTTCAAGATTTGTAAAGCAATTTTAGGTTTTTTACTCGCATTACCCGATAAGTTAATACCAGCCATGCCTGCTAAACCACCAAACTGACTAGCCAAAGCCGACAGACCACCACTTTGTGTCGCTTCTGATGGTATTATCATTACTTCCGCTTTATATTGGTTAGGTAAAAATAAAGCAAAAAACACCCCTGCGATAGAAAACACACAAGTAACTAAAATTATTAATAGCTTTTTTTTCCACAGCTGTTTAAATAAATCAATGATACTAATTTCAATATGTGTATCTCTAACTACTTCTTGCATCTAACGCGAGCCTTATTATTCGATAAATTTGATTTTAAGTAACAGTTCCTTTGTGCCATTATACGGAAAAATATTCTCTATGTAACTTACTCCCACCCCATAAAATTTATTTAATCTCTAATGTATCGCCATAAATTCCAAATTTTCTATAACCTTAGCTAAACAGTCTCTATAAAAAACACAATTGATATAGCATTAAAACATTAGTTATATTAAAATCGAGCGCACAACTTTACATAGCTAAATAGCTTTTCTTTAATATAAGTAGTTACTTTTTAATGGCTAACCATCCTCTCGTCACAATATATATAACGACAAAAAATAGATGCCACCTTTTAAAAAGGGCTATAGATTCAGCTTTAAATCAAACCTGGTCTAATACCGAAATTATTGTTTGTGACGATGGTTCTACAGACAATACTGAAGAACTATTAAAAGAATACAAAGCCAAATATAGCAACTTTAACTACCTTCGAAATAATGAATCCTCAGGCGCCTGTGTTTCAAGAAACCGAGCGATGAAAGAAGCTAAAGGCGAATATATTACAGGCTTAGATGATGATGATTACTTTTTACCAAACCGAGTAGCGACTTTAGTTGACGCCTACAATGATAATTATGCATTTGTTTGCTCTTCTTATTATCGAAAAACAAACGAAAAAGTAAGGCTTGTTAAAGACGGTATAGGAAAACTAAAACTTAGCGACCTGTTACACTACAACAAAGTAGGAAATCAAGTTTTAACAAAAACATCTCGATTTAGAGACGTTGGTGGATTTGATGAAACTTTACCTGCATTTCAAGATTATGATATGTGGGTAAGACTACAAAATAAATTTGGCTCTAGTTTAAAAATAAAAGAGCCATCTTATATCTTTGATATATCCCATGATAACGATCGAATTTCAGGCAGCAGCCAAAAGGTTATCCAAGGCTATAAAATATTTTTAGCTAAGCATCAAAACTTAATGAGTAAAAAACATCTAAAATCTATGCAACTACTCAATTTAGTAATACACAAAACACCTCTTAATATTTTTGACGTATTCCGATTATGTAACTCAGGTAATTATAAATCCGTTTTAAGCAATTTATTAAAACGCAATTAAATACATATCAAACAAAGATAACTTAGAGAATATAACAGGAAAAGGTAACATGAGAGTAATCACATTCGGCACTTTCGATGTATTTCATATCGGACATGTAAAAATATTAGAAAGAGCAGCAGCACTTGGTGACGAATTGATAGTTGGTGTATCAACAGATGCACTAAATTACTCTAAAAAACAAAGAAACCCTGTTTATGAAGAATCACAAAGAGCTTATATAATTAACAGCTTAAAATTTGTAACTGAAGTTTTTTTTGAAGAATCCCTAGAGCTTAAACGAGAATATATCAAAAAATATAACGCTGACATTTTAGTTATGGGTGACGACTGGAAAGGTAAATTTGATCAATTCAATGATATTTGCGATGTGGTTTATTTAGAGCGCACCCCTTCTATCTCAACAACTGAAATTATTGAAATAGTAAAGGCTATCAAATAATGTCGAAGCGATTAAGAGCTAATATATCTTGGTTAGCTCTTATAAAGATAACAAATATATTACTCCCTTTAATCACGCTACCTTATCTAACTTTAAAATTAGGGGCTGAATTATTTGGCGTTTTTGCTATTGGAGTTGCAATACAGCAAATTGTATTAAGCATTTGCGATTACGGATTTGGCGTATTTGCACCAAAATTAACAGCCGAAAATAGCGATAAACCTAAAGTGCTAGGCAAGCTAATATCCGCAATATCCATAATTAAATTGCTCATATTTATAAGTATCTCATTTATAATTTTAATTATACTTCAGCTAATTGACTCATCAGAACAATATAAAAATATTTGGCTATTAATGCTGCTCCCTGCACTAATACAAAGCCTGATACCTGTATGGCTGTTTTTAGGAGTTGAGAAAATGGTTAAAATCACTATTTCGACCATAATTGAGCGCCTTATTTATACAGCTTTAATTTTCAGCCTAGTACTAACGCAATCTGATATAGAGCTCATACCACTCATAATGACTGTATCACTGAGTACATCACTCCTTGTATCTGTATTTTTTGTTTGGCACTTAAATATACGTTTAGAAAAAGTATCAATTAGCTATCTAGTCGAATTAATAAAAGAAGGCTGGGGTTACTTTTACTCTCGCCTTACCATGCTGCTATTTTCAAAGTTCAATATTATCATTGTCGCAAGTGTATTAGGTGAAGCCCAAGCTGGCTACTTTTCACTAGCTGAGCGAATTTATAATACGGGCAGATCTTTAATTGCCCCACTAACTGACGCCTTATATCCCCATATGGTCAAAACTAAAAACTGGAATATGGCATACAAAATAATAAAACTAGCCGGCATATTTGCGTTAAGTAGTATTTTAATTACCTACTTAATCTCTGACTGGTTTTTTGTAACTGTATTTAGCGCTCAAGAATTCCTGCAAGCATCAGAGATTTTCAAAATATTAATATTGGCATTTGCTTTTAGCATTATCTCTATGATGATTGGCTACCCGGTATTAGGTGTAGTTGGACATGTAAAAGCGGTTAATTTTAGCGTTTTAATTGGTGCATCAGCCCACTTAATCATAATAGCAGCCCTGTGGTGTGGTGATTTATTAACTGGTAAGTCATTAGCGCTTTCATTAGTATTTACTGAAGGCTTCATTTTCTTATACCGTTTAAAATACCTAAAACACTCCAAGGTATTTCACGAGGCATCTCTACAACAAAAAACTAACGGAGTCGCCTCATGATTAAAAGATTACTTCCTTTACCGTTGAAATGGTTTCTTTATTGTCTATCTTTTTGTTTCATCAAAAATAAGCAATTATGGGTTTTTGGTAGCCGCAATGGGCAGTTTGTTGATAATCCAAAATATTTTTTCTTGCATACCACACAACATAATCCTGATATAAAATCAGTTTGGATTTCATCAGATTTATCCACAGTGAAACTTTTAAAAAACCAAGGTTTTACTGCATATTCGAGGTGGAGTCTTAAAGGGCTTTTAACTTCTTTAAGAGCCAGTGTATTTATTTATGCATTCGACTCAAATGATATTAACTTTTTTTGCTCTGGCGGCGCTAAACTCGTTAATTTATATCATGGTATTCCACTAAAAAAAATTGAATTCAATACAACTGTAGGTACCTCTAAAAAGGTTTACCACCCAATTACACTTGTAGAGAAGCTGAGATCAAAAATACTATATGCACCTAAATGGCAAAAGATAGATTTATTTCAAATCCCATCTTTAAGTTTAAAAAGTATTCATGACGGTGCATTTAATCACTTAATTGAGTCATACTTCATCGGTGCAAACCCTAGGCTTGCACCATTACAAAATAATGAAGTACAGCATACTATAATAGAAAATGACCGCATTACAGGGCAATCTTTTGTCAAAGGTTACGATTCAGTTTGGATTTATATGCCAACTTGGCGTGTAGGTGCACCCGATATATTAAGTGAAGCTTTTCCTGATTTAGATGAGCTAAATAAAGTACTAAAACAACATAATATTTTATTAATATTCAAAATGCATTTATACAGTGATGATGTCATTAAAAACTATAGCCATATTAAATTGTTCCCCTCTAATTTAGATGTATATCCATTTTTAAACATTGTCGATGTATTAATTACAGATTATTCATCAATTGCCTTTGACTTTGATATCAACAATAAAAAAACTTTGTTCTATGCTTATGATTTAGATACCTACTTAACAACATCGAGTGATGGTTTTTACTTTGATTACCAAACGTTTTGTAATCAAAAAATAATTTTAAATTTTAAAGAGTTGCTTGTCGTAATTACTGAAAATGATATGGAAAATCGCACACTTGGAAAGCAAATTTCACAAGAGCTCTGGTCAAACAAAAAAACGATATCATTTACCGATACAAATAATGAATTAGTAAATTCAATAAAAGATTTATGGAAACAGAAATGACTCAAATATCAGTAATTTTACCTGTATACAATGCTGAAAAATTTGTTGAAGCTGCAGTAAATAGCATTCTACAGCAAACAATCACTGATTTTGAATTCATCATCATTAATGATGGCTCTACAGATAATTCTCTAAATATTTTAGAAAGCCTTGCCAAGCAAGATGCTCGAATTAAATTAATATCAAGAGCAAACAAAGGTCTTATAGCCACCTTAAACGAGGCGATATTTATTTCAAGCTCTGATTATATTGCCCGTATGGATGCTGACGACATATCAATGCCTACAAGATTAGAAAAACAGCTTGCTTACCTAAAAAAACACCCTAAAGTTGCAGTCCTTGGTACTGGATATAGATATATGGATGAAGCTGGTGTTTTAGGTGCTAAAAGGAATATTTTCACTAAATATGAAGATATAAAAGCAAGTTTTTTGTTTGGCAATCCAATTGCACACCCTTCAGTAATGGTTAATTATCGTTTACTTGGCGATAAATTCGAGTACCGACCAGAATATAAAACCATAGAAGACTTAGAGCTATGGTGTCGCATATCAGCCGATTATCAAATTTCAAATTTACATGAAGTGCTACTTCACTATCGTATCTTAAACAATAGTATTTCTGGAAAAAACTTAGCATTTCAAATAAAGTCTGCTGCAAATATGTTAAGTGAACAAACCGCTTTAATTAAAGCTGATAATAGTAGCGACATCACTAATATTACATACTCATACACTTCAAATTCAGCTAATTTCACACAGTTTTTAAAAGCATGTATTAATTTAAACTCACAAAATTTAAAAAATAAATTAATAAACCCTGGTAGCTTATTAAAACGCTCTTTAATAGCACTTTTAACTTCAAACCGTAAAAACTTAAGAAGTTAATTTATATAACGCATCTACTAAGGTGCGTTATCAATAAGCCACAAACTCCGTCTATCTTACGAAACTTCAGCTTCTTTAAGCACTATCGTTTAGATTCTCCAAAAGTTACTTGTTTTGCTGCATGCACAACCTATAATACAGCCTCAATTTAAACCTATTAAATAATGGCTATCCCAAAAACTATATGACTCATCAAATTACTATCGCTGTAGCCACTATGGATTTAGGTGTAACGCAATATAAACTACCTTCAATTGCATTAAATAACGAAGTTAACTTACTTATTGCTCATCAAATATCAAGCGCATATACCAATCATAATTTTGAAGATGCGTATAACAAAATAAAAAATCAAGTAGCCAATGCAACTATCATTAGCTCCCATGAATTAGGTCTCTCTAAAAGTAGAAACCTCGCTATAGATCATTGTGACACTAAATACATCGTATTTAGCGATGATGACAATACCTATATCGAACAGTTTTCAAGCACCATAAAAAAATATCAATCTCAATTGAATGATCCTGAATTTATCTCATTTCAGATACATGATAAAAATGGCATTCCCTTTAAAGATTATAGCGATCAGTTAAAAACACATACAAACGTCAGTGCTATGCGTATTTCGTCTATCGAAAATATCGTTAATTGTGACTTTTTAAAAAAGCATAATATTTATTTTGATGAATCATTTGGCTTAGGTGCAAAATACCCATCCTGCGAACAACCCATATTTTTAGCTCAATTATTAAAAGCTGGCGCACAGGCTTATTATGTTCCAGAACCGCTAGCCATTCACCCTAAAGAGCATTCAGGGTTAGATTTTTACACCCAAAATAACGCACAAACCAGAGGTCAGATGTTCATTAAAGTCTTTGGTGCTATTAAAGGCCGTATTTTAGCCTGCGTTTTTATGATTAAAAAAATAAAAGAAGTGCCTCCTGGTATGAGAGCGACATTTATAAAAGGAGTACTTGGACTATGAATATAATTGAAAGATTTGTGTATGACATTTTAAAAAATAATGCAGCAGCAAAAGATGCTGTTGTTGGTATATATCAGGGTGTATTTTCTATCTTTGGTATGGTTAAAGGTGCAATTCGTACTGAACATGAAATAAAAGTATATGATGATTTTTTCTTTGGTTTTCATGACAAACCTTCTTTAAATTCATCAGGACTGTTAATCGGCCACACAGCGACATCTGTATTCAAAAATGGCATAGGCACAGCCAAAATTGGCTATTACGATATAAATAAAGCAACCAATTTCACACAAATTGCAGATACATCATGTTGTAATAATCAACAAGGTTCAATGTTAGCTTGGGTTTCAGACACTAAAGTCGCTTTTAATGATTATATAAATAATGAGATTGTTACCGTTATATCTGATGTAACAACGCAAGAAAAAGAAACCTTACCTTTTCACTTTTCATCTGTATCACCTTCAGGGGAATTATTTAGTGCTATTAACTTTTGCCGTTTTGGCAAAGGCTTAAGTGGCTATGGCTACGATATTAAATATAATGATGCAATCAATCAGGATGCTGAAAATCCGATATCCCATACAAAACATGGTGATTTAGTTATTTATAATCAAACAAACTCTCAAGAAGTTTTTAGACTAAGCGCTATTAAAGCAAGAAAGTTATCTATAGCAAGTTTCCCTGAACTTGCTGGTTATGAATACTTCTCGCATACATGTTTCAGCCCAGATTCAAATTTAATGTCATTTATGTACCGCTCATTTAATGGCAAAAAGAATAGCTCTCAGTTATTTGTGGTAAATGTAAATACAGGCGAATTAAAAGCTCTGCCAACGGCTGGAATGGTATCGCATTTACACTGGCTAACCGACACTAAAATTGTGGCCTACTGCAATATCATTGATGGTAAAGATGGCTACTACATTTTTGATACACAATTAGATAGTGTGCAAGCATTAGAGAATGAGCAATTAACAGCGGATGGTCATCCTCATTCAGATCCACATAATAAAGCTAAATTTGTAACTGATACCTATCCAAATAGAGAGAGAAGGCAGATGCTGTATCTGGTTGATGAAGCGAAAAATACTTCAAAGCAAATTCTTGATGTATATAGCCCTAAAAAGTTTAGAGGGGCAGATAGAGTTGACTTTCATCCGAGATACTCTCAATGTGGCCAATACATTACGATTGATTCTCCACATTTAAATTCTCGTTCGCAAATAGTAATAAAAACGCCTTAATAGTTAGTACTGTGGTCAACTCTTTTTGACCACAGCTTTGCCCTATTTTTATTTTGGCCAATTTAAACTTTAATAATATTATATATTTAAATAAATTAATATTTAGAAACAACAACTTCTTTAGATGTTTCAAAATCAATCTGTTTTACAACGTTTTTATCTGATGAAAAAATTTGACCTTTCCCATTAATCGCCAAGTCTTGATTTAACCACCAGAAATTTCCTGTATGCGCTTGAGCAGCGCTCACATGTTAAGGTTCTCATATCAAATTTAAATAATGTATTGGCGCTTATGTATACTTTTTCATCTAGAGGCGAGTATGCGACGCTATGAGCGTATACGTCTAGATTGATGCTTTGGCTTAAGTCTTCACTTATTATTACCTTACTTTCAACATCGATAGAATGTAGTGCAACTAACTCTAGATATTTAGAACTTAAAACGTATAACTTCTGGTTTTCATTATCAATCAAGGTTAGCGTGCTATTTATGGCATCTTTCACATATAAGCTTGAGTCATTTGTAATTATCAAATCGTTATTATTGATATTTAAAGCGATATTAAATATGCTTATTTCGTTAAATATATTTGCGTTGTGGATGCTTTCATTTCCAACTTTATCAGTTGCCTTTACTTGAATACCCTCTTTTCCTAACTGCTCAGTAGCGATATAAGCTTGCCATTGGTAGTTTAAAGAATCAGCTTCGTTATCTCCGCCAGCTATTTCAGTTACTTGGACTGACATACCATTGATGTCTATACCATCTATTTCATTACCATCACTAACTGTGCCTTTAACTAAAATAGAGGCGCCTTTATTAACACTTTTTTCTAAAGGAAAAATGACATTTATAATTGGTGCTTCATTATCAATAGGCTTAATTAAAATATGGATATCTAAAGTCGTTTTTTCAATTTCATTATCGGTTACCTCTAAGCGCACAATTAATTCTGTTTCAATATCAACGTCAGGTGATATAAATTGAACTTCAAGTTCATTATTATTTACAAATGAAATTTCTGGACCTTGTAGTTGTGTCCACTCAACCTTTTCTATTGAACCATCTATGTCTTCAACTTGAGCTGAAATACCAACAAGCTCTCCTGAAGCCACGAAAGAAGGAGCTATATTGACAGGGGTAATTTGAATTGTAAAAATACTTTGAGCCTCAGCCCCTTTATTATCTACAGCGACAAGCTTAACCTCAATTGATTGACCCCCCTCGACAACAGATACGATTGGCGCTTTAAAAGTCAGTTTATTACTGTCCTGAATAATAAATTCAACCGATTTACCAGATACTTGAGACCAAAAAGTACTCTCTACTTTTCATCTCTGTTCATCCTTAATTAAAAAATCCTTCATTAATTTCAGCTCTCATTTCCAAAATTAATATTTGTTGATTTGTATCGATTAATGCACTCTGAATCGCTTTATATGCCTAACAATAAAGTTTAACCAACGTCCCTACATTTTGAATCAATACATACGATTGCTAAGTTGATCCCCGTAGACTGCAGACAACCAACTTAACTAACAACAATGGCGACTTTAATGAAATATCACCTTGTCTCGTAATGTTTTATAATGAGAGTTATTACCCGCTAAAATCACAATTTCATGCTCAAACGCTTCTGTAGGACCTTGCCATATTACTTCGGCTGTTTTATTTTCAGCGTCAATATCTACAATGCAGTGCCCACCAGTCACACTACAATTAAAATTAACATAAGCTTCAGTTTGCCAACTCACTTTATAGCTTAAAAGGCTATCTGTTGAAGCAACCTGATAGTGATTATCTAAGGTAACATCTACCCCAAGATTATTTTTATCTAAAATATTTAAACCAGACTCACCACTAGCGACATAAATATAATTATCGTCTAATGCAACATCATAAACAGCAAAGCTTTTTGTCAAAAACTCTGGCTCCAACCTGCTTTCTAAGCTATTTAAATCAGCTATTTCCAAGCCATCCACACCATCAATAAAGTACGCTTCATCAGCTAACACCAGAGATTTTCTAGTCTCTGCAAGCTCAACTTCATAATTTATACCACCATCCTGATTATTGAACACCATAAAACCCTTAGCAGAGCGGCTGGAGCGACCGTAATAATTGGCATAAATGGCAGTTTCAGAAACATTTAATATACTTCCCCACTTAGAAAAACTTATAGCTGATAATATATTTAGATCAGAGGGTTGTGCTATATTAAACTTTTTAATAGTGTTCCACCCCTCGCCGTGAGGTTGTGCATACCCTACTGTTAAATAAGCAAAGTCACCATTAATATGGACCGACTTTATGCCGCTTGATGTTTCAAAACCTGGATCAGGAAGTATATATTCAGTTAAAAGCTTTGGCTCTGTAGGGCTTTCAAATGACATCACAGAAAGTGTATTGTCATAAGGTAAATAAGCAATCATACTTTTTACCTTAACCTGAGTAATACGATACCCTTTGGTAAAATCGAAAATAATACGCGATGCAACTACAGGTAAACTCGGGATTGAAACATCAACTAAAATCAACTCACTTTCACTTTGAATAAAAGCATAATGACCATCTAATAATACAGATGTCACTTTGCCTATATTATCTATTCCCCCTATTTCATTAGGGTTACTTTTATTTTTAATATTTAAAACTTTAAAGCCTGCCTCACCATCAGCTAAATATGCAAAATCGTCTTTAATTTTAACAGAGTGAGTAAAACCTGATGTATTTAAACTCCCTTTTAGCTGTAATGTACTTTGTTTTTTATCTGAAACATCTATCACTTTCAATATGCTACTGTAGGAGTCCCATTCAGAAATGTCAGTTTTAGCATAAAGAAAGCCATTAAAAATTTGCAGAACGTCGTATTCGCCTGTTATTGGCATAAAAGCGAAAAGCTTAGGGTCAGCAACCTCAGTTACATCAATCACTTTAACGCCATTCCCTTGATTTCTTGAGCGATAGCTGTGATAAATAAAATCATCATAAATACTAAATGCTTTGTAATCCCAAGAACTCAATTCAATATTTATAGCGCTGATAATATTTATACTTTCAGGCAAGCTGATATCTATAATTTTGATTTCATCATCTTTACTTGCTTGCCTATTAAATGCGATGAACGCTTTGCCATTGTATAAATCAAAGTATTGCTGCTCATTTTCATTTAAGGTTTCAAGTTCAATGTCAGAACTAATAACTGGGGAATCAGGTAGTGAAACATCAATGACTTTAAAGCCGTCTCCTAGGTAATAAATATAATTACCCAACATTTTAAATTGCGCTTCAGCAGAACTGCCCACTTCTATTTGAGCAATCAGATTATTATCTTCATTAGTTAAGTCATAAATCGCGATATCTGATGGCGTTGCAACAAAAAGTTTATTATCTTCAATAAATGCATTGCTGATTTTTGCATTAGTAGTTTTTTGATATTTTACACTTGGATTTGATACATCAGTAATATCAAAAATACTTACATGATAATCGTTATACCGGTCCTCATGCCTTTTTTCAGTGCTTAAGAGGTATATGAGATTACCACTCTGTATTTTGCAATCTTCTCTCCCTGCAACCAACTCATCGTCAAGCTTAACTCTGAATGAGGCAACTTCCTCTGGTATCTCAGGATTACTGAGATCTATAACCTGAACACCAAAATCCTGATCATGCCTTACATTCCCCTCTAGCACAAAAAGAAACTCATCTTGCATAACTAAACACCCAGAATACACACTATTAAACTGAGAAAGTTCTTTTGGATATGCCAAATTACTGACATCAAAAATTTTAATCTCTGTATAGCCAATTATAAAAGCTAGATTTTCTTGGAAATAAACATCGTGAGCACCTATATGATGTAACTCAAGCTCCGTTTTTAATCTTAGCGAAATGTTAGCTGAGTTTACTTTGCCCTCATACGCTTTTGAGCTGATTTTAATGGTGTCTTTATCTGTTAAACCATCCTCATCAGTAACTTTTAGCTCAAACTCTACATTCATACTGTTGTCTGGTAAGTGAATACTCGCCTTACATTCATCACTTTTATTTATGCTTAAAGCATCACCACTTAGCTGTTGCCACTGATAAGTTAAATCAGCACTATCAACATCATAACTTGCACTACAGTCTAAAGTGACAACTTCATCATAAAATACGGTTGTATCTTCACCCGCATCAGCAAAGGGGGCTATATTTGTTGCCATGACTGTAATAGAGATATTATTTAATGCACTTACACCATCATTATCTGTCACTTTGACTTCAAAAGTTAATATTTCTTCACCTTGAGATACAGATATATAAGGTGCTATAAAACTAGTAGTTAAACTATTCGTATTAGTTAATAAAACTTCCCCTCCTGAAATTTGGCGCCATTGAATTGCTGTAATCTCACCATCTGAATCACTCGCTTGCGCTTGAAGTTGAACAGGGGTATTTTCATTTACATTTTGCGCAGGACCAACACTAACGATAGGGTCTTGATTGACTGGTAATACCTTAACTTCAACTAGGTGCTTACCACTAGCCTCTTCATTATCTGTCACTGTTACTTCAAATACTAACTGCTGGCTGCCCTCACTCATAAGCACGTTTGGGGCTACAAAACTAGCAGATAAACTCTCCTCATTAGCTAATAAAACTTCACTTCCTGAAATTTGTCGCCACTGAACGGCTGTAATTTCACCATCTAAATCGCTCGCTTGCGCTTGAAGTTGTACCGAGGTATTTTCATTAACACTTTGCATCAATCCTGCGTTAACGATTGGGTTTTGATTAACAGGTGACACTGTGACTTGTGTTGCACTTTTATTGCTAGCGCCATCATTATCTGTAACAGTCACCTCAAAGAGTAACTCTTGAGTGCCATCAATCATAAGTACACTAGGCGCTATAAAATTAGCTGATAAGCTATTTGCACTTATTAATGAAACTTCAGGCCCTGAGGTTTGTTGCCATAGTATTGAAGTGATTTCACCATCAGAATCACTTGCTTGCGCTTTAAGTTGCACATTAGTATTTTCATTAACACTTTGGATAGGACTTGTACTGATTATTGGCGCATTATTTGAAGTATCAGAGCCGCCACAGCCTAAGAGTAAAAAAATATAAAGATAAAAAACAGAGGTTACAACAAACCGCCAAACTAGCTTTAATGAAAACATACCAAAAATCCTTTAAATGATAAAAGCCTTAGTTTTAACCAAAGCTTTTTTGTTTTAATCATTAAAATATCACCGATATCAATCAATTACAAACCGAGTTCTTTCCCTAAAGCCATTATGCGTTTAGATTCAGGCTCTAACTGTAAAGCTTGGTAAAACATTTTTTGTGCGACCCATTTATCACCATTCATAGCAAAACATATCCCTAATCCAATTAAAGGCTCCACCATATTAGGACCAAGTGATTTAGCCATAAACAATGGTTCTTCACACTTGTCATATTGATTTTTATCTAGGTAAATAAAACCTAAATTGGAATAAATGGGCGCACGATATTTATTTTCTTTGATAGTAGGTAAAGTTGTTAAAATAACTTCAATTACTTTATCAAGCTGCCGAGTTCTTCTTAGTGATGCGATATAGTTATTAAAATATGCAAATTTATAAGCAAAACCTTGATTATCTAGTTCGCTTTTATTACCCACTAAATCATATGCATTTTTAAAGCTGGTAACCGACTTTTCGTGTTCGCCAGTATCTCTATAATATTCCCCTAACATATGATGCATTCGTGGTTTATCAAAATTAATCGCCAATTCTGCTTTATACAAAAGCTCAGGGTTACGCCATTCATTATTTCGCTGATAAGTCAAAAAGCTCAGTGTTAATACAATTAAACAAAAACCGACTATTGCCGCATTTTTATTGGCATCAAATAGATATAAAAAACATAAAGCAACAAGCATACAAAGTGCCAGATTAGGCAAGTAAGTACGATGCTCAAAAACGAGGTCTGAAATCGGGATCAAAGCAGATTCGATTAAATGTGCTACAAAATAAAATATAAGTGAAAAAGCAATTAATGGTGCTTTTTTAATTTGCGTTAATGAAAATATAAACAAACCAAGATATGCAATAATATAGCCTAAGCTATTTAATAAATTACCATCTTCAATTGGGTAAATGTACTCTACTTGCTGACCAATTGGCACAAAAAATAGCTTGATATAAAGCGCCAGTACACTTAATTGCGTTTCAAAATATTGCAAACGCGTAAAGTCTGTTGTTTCTCGACTAAACCTTTCTAACAAACTAAAAAAATCTGGTTTATAAAACCAAATTGTACATATGGCTAAACTAGCCAGTATTAATAAAGCGATACTTGGCTTGATAAGCTGAGAATAACTTTTTTGTTTTATTTGATATACAAATATGAGTTCCAACGCAATAAATGCAATCGGTAATGTAAATGTATTTTGTTTAGTATAAAAAGCTAATATACAAAATATCAGTGTGAGTATTACATAAACGATTTTAGGTTTTATTTTTTGTGCTAAACGCGCGCTTAAAAAGCTCGCCATTGCAGCAATATAAAATAATGAAGCCAGAGCAGCTGTACGCTGTACAATATAGCTAACAGCTTGTGATTGTAGTGGATGAACAGCAAAAGTAACTGCTGCAATTAACGCAAACAAGTGAATTTTTTTTATATCTAGCGTGTGCGAAGATGTAATAAGCAAGCTTGTTTTAAATGCTAAAAAAGCAAACCAATATACCGCAAAAGAAGCTAGTATATGAATACCCACATTAACTAAGTGGTAACCCCAAACATTGAGTTCATGTAATTGATAATTTAATTTAAAGGTAAAGTAAGCGACTACTCGCAAGCCAAATCGATTATATAAAGCCTCTAAGTCAGAAGTGTATATATAAGCTTTATTTGTGATAGAGGTAATATCGTCAAATAACAATGGCACGGTAAAGCTATTTGAGTAAATAAGTGTAATTAGCAGCGCTATCGCAAATAAGAAAATACTTTTGGTGTATTTTAGATTGTTGAAATACAAAATTATTCCATGGCTTTTGTAGTAAAAGCCTATTTTGCAATATTAACCTCTAAAAGTCATATATTAAAGCCATCATTTTTCAGTAAATTGATAGTCAAATAATGCAATGTCTTTTTCATACAGCTTAGCTACGTAGTCTTTAGTTTCCTGATCATAAAATTCACTATAATGTTTTTTATTATCTGGTTTATTAAACCCTAGGTAAGTCAAACGTTTATTAATTGTAGACTTATATTCACTTTTATTTTTAAAAGGTAAATCAATTGGTTCGCCGATAATGTTTTTTGAAACTGATAAAAAATCACACTTTAAATTTTCAAAACGACCAATAAAATCAACAATAACCTGACCATTTTCATCACAAACAAAGTCAGTTTGCGGTATGACATGCCTATAACCATCAAACCCTTTTTTATAATCATCGTTATGAGCAGTTGGAAAAAACTTAAATACAAAGTCTTTAAAACTACAAGGGTATTTACGATAACTATATTCAGATACCAGTCTGTCCCAAGGATTGCGTACAAAGGCAAATTTATACATGGCATCAAACTGGCTTTGCGATAAGTAACCTAAACTAACATATTCACTGGCGGTTAAATGCGCTAATCTTGGCGGTCCTTTTTTAGCATCTGAATTAGGCTTTAATAACATTTGATCTCGAGTTTCCCAGTTTAAACCAGCTCTGTGTAAAAATGCGGTTTCAATGCTTTGCCCTGCAACTTTAGGTATATGAATAAATAGGCAATTATCAAATTTTGAAATCATTATGCAGTACCACTTTCATTTGCTTTGGAATATATAAGTTTATTAACGTAAAACAAAGAGGCTATATTTTTTGTAGCCATCGCAATTGCTGTAATGATAGCAGCTGAAACAGCACCAAAATAAGGAATAAAAATAACCAAAGCAATAATATTTATAATTGTAATGATTAACATATTTCGCCGAACTAACTTTTCATGGCCCGACATAATCAACATAGACACAACAGAACCCGTTGCTAAGTTAACCCATTGCCCAAGCACCAAGATTTTAACCAGTAATATCGCATTTAAATAAGCACTATCAAAAAGAGTAATAACGGGCTCTATTGCCACAAAAACAATAGCGACACCTAAAGAGGCTAAAGCAAATAAAAACGCAGTGTTGTTTAATGCTAATTTTTTAAATGCAATGTAGTTACCTGCTTTATATAGTTTGGCATATTTTGGTGCAGTAATCGCATTGATCACTACTAATGGGTAGCTCATTAACATGGCAATTTTTATTGCTAAAGCAAAAGTGCCAACCTCAGCTAATGTCACATATTTGGCTAAAATTAATGGGCTTAATTGCTGGGTAACTAAAGCACTAAGCGAAATAATTAATAAGTTACGACTTGCTTTTTTGATATCTTTTTGCTGATTTGTCGGCTTTAAACCTGTAAACAGCATTGTTTTTATATTTACAAAATTCAATGGCAAAGTTTTAAATAAAAGAATAAAACTCACTAAACAAGCAAACGCTAATGCATAAAGAAATAAAATTAAAGCCTCAAAAGCTGTGGCAGCTTCAAACACGGCAAATAAGCCTAAAGCCGCTGAATAACTTACAACACCAGTAAACAGTAATGATAATGCCGCATAACCATGACCTTTAAACACACTGGCGTTAATACTTAGCCATGTTTGAATAATCGTTAATAATGCCACTAAAGGGATAAGATCAGTCAACTGAGGTTTATTAAGTACTTTGATTGCAAAGATATCAGCCAATAACCATATTATAACAGCCGTAATAAATGCACTTTTAGTAGCTGATAAAATAATAAATTTATAAATACTTATTACAGAATTTTTATCTGCTTGTGCAACAAACCTAACACTCGCCTGCTCAAATCCTTGTTTTGCAAAAGCCGTTGCAAATAACAAGCAACTCATGGCAACCGCAAATAAACCAAACTCACTTGCAGGTAACAATAAAGCAAGTTGATAATGAAAAACTAACGCTAAAAAAGCTGCAACTAGCTTTATTAGCATTAACCAACTGCCTTTTTTGATTAATTGATTAGTAGTATTAGTAGCCAATTATTTATCAAACCATAAATTTAAGACTTCATCATCAAGATACTTTTCAATACCTTCAAATTCAGTTTTAAAATAGTTATCTAAAAAAAGCTTAGTACTGGGTTTTATTTTTTCAGGCTTAATTGTTACCTCAGGATTAATTTTTCGATGCAGTACATCTAATACTTTTGCTACCGATAGCTTTTGCCAAAATGTTAATTCAGTACTGTTGATTTTAAATTGGTATTTATACTGAAGGTTACCACCTTGGGGTAACCAACGGTTTTTTAAATATTGTAATTTAGGAAACTTAGGATATTTGGTTTTATTTTCATGTATATCTAATGCTGCTTTAGGCAAACGGCTAAAATCAATATCTATAAACTCACATATCTCTTTAATACAGTGTGTTTTATTTTTTAGAAACTGCTCAAAAATAACAAACTTCACTTGGTCTTTTGGCAGATATTTATAAATGCTTTCTATTTGGTCTAAATATAGGCTGCGATTTAAAACCGAGGAAGGGTTAAATTTTAAGGTATCTTCAAAGCTATAAGTCGCTCTACCACTTCTTAATAAATGGTAATAATTTGAATGCGCTCTTAAACTGGGTTGGCGCAGCATAACGATTATTTTAATTTTTTTATCTTGCTGGGCGATTCTTTTGGCAAACAGAGGCGATGCAAAGTAAGTAGCAGAATCTTCCCCTAACACTTGCTCACCAGAAGCACCTGAAAACTGACTTTGATACCAGAGCCAATATGACTCTGCTTCTTGCTGTGTACTAGCTGCCAAGTTATGAGTTGACCACTTACCTTGTTTAAATGAATTAAAATCAGGATGCTGCAACGGGTTATCCATATCAAAAAAGTGCAGTTCTTTATCAGGGATAAATATATCAGGATGTTGATTTAGAATGGCATGTAAACTAGTAGTCCCCGACTTCATAGCACCACTGATAATAAAATCAGGTAATTTACAATTTTTATCTGCTATCCAATGACTCACTTAACCCTTTTCCTTTTTGTTTTCATAAATATATTATTGTAACCGCTGATTTTTTTGGATATGTATTTGCAATTGAAAGGCTTATCGACAATTGCTCCCTGCATTGTTCTACTACTA
This sequence comes from Pseudoalteromonas sp. C2R02, assembly GCF_018860845.1. Classification (NCBI taxonomy): domain Bacteria; kingdom Pseudomonadati; phylum Pseudomonadota; class Gammaproteobacteria; order Alteromonadales; family Pseudoalteromonadaceae; genus Pseudoalteromonas; species Pseudoalteromonas sp. C2R02. The sequence continues at coordinate 116,397 of NZ_JAHKQC010000055.1, forward strand.
ACATCCCTGGTAAGCAAAGCCCCTCCTACAAACAACATCTAAACCTTAACCTGTAGTCGCTGATTTATCTGCGCTTTGGTTTTTGTATTTGTGTTTACCATAGCGCGAATAAATTCGAGCCTACAAATTCAATACAATCCTTACATTCGTCATCTCCGAGTTGTTTTATCGGAGAGCTTTTTAAACACCTCAACCAAAAACACAGATTCCCTATAAAACACTTAGGGAATGACGTCGATTGAGCTTAGTGCAATAAACCCAAACCTGTAGGCGCTGATTTATCTGCGCTTTGGTTTTTGTATTTGTGTTTACCATAGCGCGAATAAATTCGAGCCTACAAATTCAATACAATCCTTACATTCGTCATCTCCGAGTTGTTTTATCGGAGATCTTTTTTAAACACCTCAACCAAAAACACAAATTCCCTATAAAACACTTAGGGAATGACGTCGATTGAGCTTAGTACAATAAACCCCAACCCGTAGGCTCTGATTTATCTGTGCTTGGTTTCACATTGTATATTTTAACAATTTAAAATCATTGTGATACAAATCTGAGATTTTATTTTTAGCACTTGAATTTAAAATGTTGATTAAATCCAATTGCTGCCCAGCTCTATTGACATCAGACTTGTTCTCAAAAGGTAAATCTATAGGAAATCCCTTCTGCTTTGCAAAACAATGCCAATCACTTGCTAAACTTTCTAATTTTAATACTTTATCAACTTTTAAATTTAATTGTCGGTCGTAAATAAACAAATACTGCGGCCATAATAACTCATGTTGCATTATTAGATCTGAACATAATACATTCATAATAAAGCTATTAAAATCTTTGCTGTTCTGTTTTATATACTCTGACAATGCTAAATCATCAGACGATTGATTACCGCCATTTAACAAATAATTATATGCTGAATATAATCGAGATATCGGTTCTCTAATAACAGTAAATTTAAAATACTGTTTAAATCTGGCTGAATTTGCTCTGTGAAAATGTATCCAAGGTATATGCCGCCTTACACCTTCATCATCAAAAGCGGTCAGTATGCTAGTACCCGCGTTTTTGGGGATATGTAAAAAGATGCATTTATGTTTGATCATAAAAGGTTTATACGGGTATTGTGCCAGTGGCAATCGCTTTAATATTCGCGTAAATAAATCCATCATATAATTCATCATTAATTAAACTTAATATCAGGATAAGCATTTAATAAATTTTTAAGCTGAGCATCATTGCTAAATTTATTTTGCTGCCACAATGCGCCATCTTGCGTTTGGGGAATTAATAAATAATCACGATAAGGTCTTGGATTGTCTACTAACATAGTAAGGGTATTATTCTTTAATGCCATTACTTTAAACCATAAGTCATCTGCTTTTGGACAAAGCTCTGTAAATGTTTTTTCATCCATCACATCATTATGCAAGGCATTTTTAGGGTATAAAACACCACCAATACCAACAGGGAATAAATTTTTATTTGGTTCACTAGGTTTAGTTTCATCAGTGCAGAACAGCCACTCATTATACGCCTCAGGCTGATTATCACTATTTAAAGCAACATTCCTAGCGTGATGGCAAATTATCGCCTTAGGGTAAGTTTCGTGTGCTGTTATAAGTTTTTCTATCTGGTCGCTTGGGTAAATTACATCGTCATCAAAAGTGATTATGGTATTGTTTTGAAATTCAGTCAAAGTGGGAATTAACTTTTTAAAAGAACGTATATCTTTATAAAACTTAATCTCTAAACCAAAATCACATAATTGTGTTAATTTATTTGGTAACTCACTCAATTTAAACTCATCTTCTGCTAACCATAAAATCACTTTATCAGCAGCAATACTTTGGTTTAATAAACTTAAAATAGTAATGTGCACTATATTAATTCGCTCACCATAAGTAGTGAGAGATACGATTAACTCTGAACGTTTAATTTTATTGCAGGCAGCTTTTTGAATTAACGCTTTTTTATTTTTAATGTCAGCTAAATTTTGCTTGTTAATAACATCAATTGCCAAGTTCAGTTGATGCTGAGTTTGATTTAAATAAAATTCATTATGTCGCCACTTAAGTACCTTTTTAACTAGCTGTATTTTTTTTAGTTGATACTTAATGTGATTTATCATCAATTATGTTCCAGTAAAATGAGATCAAATTTAATCGTTTTATTATTAATTTACAGATTATATATAAGTTTTAGTTTTGATGTATTTATATTAATGATTCCATCAGTCAAGCGCGAATACATTCGAGCCTACAAATTCAATACAACCCTTACATTCATCATCTCCGAGTTGTTCTATCGGAAATCTTTTTTAAATACCTCAACCAAAAACAAGATTCCCTATAAAACACTTAGGGAATGACGTCTATTGGGATTAGTGTAATAAACCTTAACTTTTAGGCGCTGATTTATCTGCGCTTGGTTTTTGATTATGTGTTTGCTTTTACGCGGCTTAAGTCTTAAGGCTCCCCATATCTTTTCCATTTTATTTAGCCTCATTTATGAGGCTTCTTTGAGCCTTTTTAATGATACATTCTTCAATATGATAATTTTTATGCTTCAGGATTCTTTTTCCTAAATAACAGTAAGATAATACTCGCCTTTTCTTTATTGTATTTGCTTGGAAGTGGTAGTGATATTTTAATATTTCTGCCGCTTTTCCAATAATATACAAAGTATACTGAGCAATTAAAGCTATCAATAATAGAGCCTGTAATCGCTCAATGTTATTACTTCTACTACGCTTTAGACCTAGACCATAATACTCATTTTTTGTATCTCTAAATGCTTCTTCTATGGTCAATCTTCGTTTATAAATGTTCACTAAATCCTGTGCTTTAAGTGTTTCTTTTGTCAAGTTAGAAACTAAAAACCAAGGCCCTTTTGATGACTTTTTATGTTTTTTATAATCATTACAGTTTGGGCGTCTTGGTTTTTTATTACTTTTTTGTTTTTGCTTCTTCCCTCTAAACAAAATGCCTCTACATGAATACTTTTGTCTTTTACCTAGTAATAACCCTTTTAACTCTATTGGCTTTGAGGTTGCTATTTCATGATAATCATGGGTATATTTCCAATCAGTATCATCTTGAGTGCAGCATTTAATTAAACCCCTTGTTCGGGCTAGCCAATGCCAACCAAGTGCCTGTATTTCTTTAAACCAAGGCACTTTAAATCCTGCATCAGTATAAATTACAGGAGCACAATTTTTAGGAATGATGTGGCTCAACGTCTTTAAAAAATCAGTTTGAATTTGACTGTTCCCCATTGTGTTTTCAGGGTGAACTTCTTCATAAAGTGTAAAGGCACGACCCTTGAAAGCGACAGCAGCTCTGAGCATAACAAATTTACTACTATATACAGAACTCCAATCTATCGCGATAAAAAGCTGTTTTATATTTGAGAATTGAATCGCTAATTGTTGATAAATCTTAATTCTGTTTTGATGAAGAGCTTGGTTACCCAATAATCGGTCAATGCGTTTAATTCCATATTTTTCAATTGAGTTATTTGATTGCGCTAACGAGCGAACAATAGAAGTTAAACTGAGTCTAGCCCCATGCTTAACGGCATCAACTGCTTCGATAAATGATTGTTTTATTCGTTTATCAAATTTAATTGGATCTATTATATTCAGTGTGGATAATGTCATGCGATGTCTGTATCTGTTAGGTTTGTTTTTTGGCGAAAGTATATTTAACAGATTACAGGCATCACTTCAAAATTTGTGGGGATCCTTAAGGCTTAAGTCCCGACTAGCATTGCTTTGTGCATTGTTCTTAAAAAAGCGCGAATAAATTCGAGCCTACGAATTCAATACAATCCTTACATTCGTCATCTCCGAGTTGTTCTATCGGAGATCCTTTTTTAAATACCTCAACCAAAAACAAGATTCCCTATAAAACACTTAGGGAATGACGTCGATTGGGATTAGTGCAATAAACCTTAACTTGTAGGCGCTGATTTATCTGCACTGGTTTTTGTTTTTGCTTTTACGTGGCTGAAGCCCCGTCTATCATTGCTTTGTGCATTGTTATTAAAAAAGCGCGCTTGAAACCGAGCCTACAACGGAGGTGAATTCAAACTTACAAGATATTTACTTAAATTTTTCCAATAAAAAAGCGAGCCTAAGCTCGCTTTTTTCATATCAAATCAATAATCAAAAGATTATGTCATTAAAAATGGTTTACTAACCGCCGAAGATACCAACGAAACCACGATCTTGCTCAGTTACAACTTTGTATGCTGCGTATACTTTGATGTCATCTGCAGGAGCGTTTACAGTAAGGTCGATAGCAACTTTACCTGAAGTAACACCAGCGTCAGATTTGATAGCGTCCATTACTGCATCACGGATGTTATTAACACCTGGAGTGATAGTAGAAACAGCAACTTCAATTGTATTCCATGCTGTATCAACACCTTCAAGCATGTAACGAACTGTAAGGTCACCAGTTTGAGTACCAACGTTAGTAGCACGCATGATTACAGCAGTGTTATCACCGAAAGGCATGTAAGGGATCATAACGTTTGCGCCGTTAAGAGTCCATTCACCAGCATCAGCACCAGAAACAATTGTTTTAGTTGCTTTAGTTGAAGTACCTGAACCATCTTCTTTAGTACCGTGATCTGTGTATGCAACAACAGCGTCAGCAGTGAAAGATTGAGTTGCTAATGCCATATCTGATTTAAGACCATCTTTATCAGAAATGTTGATAGAAACAGTAACTGCTTCTGTATCAGCATGCTCTACAACAATTGCAGTTTCAGATACAGATTTAACTGCGATTGAAGAACCGCCAGCTGTAGCTGTTACTTTAGTAGTTTGAACACCATCTTTAGTGCTATCAGTATCTAAGAAACCAAAAGAACCATTTACAGTGTAAGTGTAAAGAGTTGGAGTTGCAATGTAAACGTAATTAACTAATGATGAACCAGTACCAGTTGAAGTAGCATTTTTAGGAGTAAGAGTTACTGTATCTGTAACTATTGTAGCATTCGCTTCAACAAAAGATAAACGCTGTTCATTTACATTGATAACAGCATCAAATTTATCAGATACAGAACCTGAGAACTGTGAACCAGTAGTAAAGATAGTAGCTGTAAGTTTAGAACCGCCATTATCGATTTCGAAACCAGTTGAAGTTTCTGCAGAATAAGTAACTGTAGCGTTACCGCTAGCTAGTACTGATTTAGCAGTAAATTCTAAAGCTGTAGAAGCTGAATCTTCAAAAGCAACTGTAGCTTTTACTGTAGTATCAGCAACAGTAAGATCAGCAGCAGCGTCTGAGTAAGATAATTCAGTAACACGGTAAGTTGCAACACCTGCTTCAGCACCTAATTTACCAAGTACTAACGTATCGTTAGTATTAGGCATAGTTGCTTCGATTGAGATCGGTGCACTATCTGCATCTAAATCAGCACCAGAGAAGTTAAACTTAAGAATATCACCAACAGTGTATTCTGCACCTAAAGCAACTTCAATTTTGCTTGCTTTAACAGTAGATAAAGAAGCTGAACCCTCTAAAGAGATAACTTTTGAAGCAGTTTCAGTTTTAATATCAGCAGCTAGAGCAGTTGTAGACGTTGCAGCTACAGCTAGAGCTAGTAGTGTTTTTTTAAACATTTTTATTTCCTTTGTTTCATGAAACTTGAAGTATTATTCCAAATACTCAAGATTTTATTTTATGTTAATTTGCGCTTAGGGCATTAACACTTTTGTATTAACACTTAGGCCGTCGCCTAAGCGACTTCAAACAAGAACTAATATTAAGCAATAACCCCTAATATTGTCAAACATTATTAGCTATGACTAAAAGTAATTCTCATTACTTTTAGCCTAAAACTTAACAAATATTCAATATTAACGTTTATTTTTATTAATTCCGTTTGAAAGGTAACCAATATTTAAACTAAATACAAGTTTAAACAGTTAAATTATAAGATTAATTTATTACTTTTTTACTAAAGTTTGACTTGGGTTAAACCTGCTGCAAATTTTGCTTTAATTTCATCCCACTCATCAGTTGATTCTATTATTTTTGGTGTCACTAATACGACGAGTTCTGTTTTATCTTTATTGTCGTTAGTTGAGTCAAATAACTTACCTAAAATAGGCAAGCTAGAAAAAAATGGTACGCTGGTATCAGTTAATGTACGGTTTTCACTGATTAAGCCACCTAAAACAATTGTTTGCCCGCTTTCTGCGACGACTTCTGTACTGATACTACGCTCAAATATAATTGGTGAACCTGCAACTGAGTCATCGCCGGTTGCTTGGTTACTAATACTTTGGTCTATCTCCATAATTACTACACCACGGGCGTTGATTGTTGGTTTAACTTTTAAATCAACCCCTGTTTTACGATAAACTACTGAGCTTTTTGCGCCGTTTACCGGATCTGTAATGATTTCACCAACCGTAGGAATATCATCACCCACAGTAATATTTGCTTGCACACCATCGCGTACTAACAATGAAGGACGAGATAATACGTTTACATTTGTATTAGTTTGTAACAAATTAAATGTTAAACTACCTTTACTACCCGACAATAAATAAGTTAACCCTGCACTGCCGCCCGATAAATTAAAGCCACCAACCTCTTTGGCATCACCTTGGTTAGTTAAAACAAAGTCAACTCCTTGTTTATAGGCATCAGTCAATTTTACCTCAGCTATCATCACTTCAAGTAATACTTGTTTAGGCATAACATCTAAACGTTTAATTAAAGGCAGTATTTGTTGGTATTTGTCGCCTGTTGTATGAAAAATTAACGAGTTTGTTCGCTCGTCTACTACTAATTTCATATCATTATTACTGGCTGTAATACTGGCTGACTTATTAGTATTAGGCGTATTACGTGTACGAGTATTTTGTGATGCCGCCGATGTACTGCTAGAAATTGACGCAGATACACTTGAACCACCTATTAATGTTTGCAAACTTTCGCCTAAGTCGGTAGCTCGGGCAAATTTAGGCGGATATATAAAGTACTGTAACTGATTACCCGATGGTGGCTGATCTAACTTATTAGCCCAAAATACTACGCGGTCGATTACTTGTTGGTTATTGGCAAACAATACTATGCTACCAATGCGCTCAAGCGGCACAATAGCCACCGCTTTATCTGCTAGGCCTTTAACATCAACAGATATGCCTTCTTGCTTTAACAATAGTGGTAATCTGCTAACTAAGTCATCGGTAGAGACATATTGACCTTGATAAATTGAAATTCTGCGATCTTTTAATTTTGGCTGATCCATTAAAGTAATAAACTCTAATGCTTTTATAATTTCTTTGCGTTTACCTTTTAAAATAATTGCGTTGCGCTCAAAGTCTGGTGTTATGCCAATATTAACTATTTTTTTAAGGTTGCTTGCTAAGCTTGTTTGCATGCCAAAGTGAAATGGTACTAATTGCACTATGGTGCCTGATGTATTTGGAATATCTTTTAATTTATTACCATAACCATAAATAATATTGCCTACCGCATTACCTTCTTTGCTTTTATGTATGTAATAAATACCATCTTGCATTCTTATTACAAAGCTACGGTCTTCTAATACTTGCTCGCTTAAAGAAAACAGCTTTTGTTCACTGATTTTATTTTGAATATTTAAACTAACCACTTTATTATCGGCTTTTACATCTTGGCCTAATATGTAATTTACACCTAATAACTCGCCAAATACGTAATGTAAATAATCTTTTAGTGATAAGTCATCGGCTGTAAGTTGCACTAGCTTGTTTTTGCTAAATTGACGTGTTAGGTCTACCTTTTTTTCTTTTTTCTCTTCATTAATTGATAAAGGTGTAATGCTTTCTACATTCGCTTTAGCGGGTGTGTTTTGTTGATTTATTTTTTGTTTATCGACTTCAATGCCATCTAAGGTTACTGATACATTTTTATTTGATAAATATGAGTCTGGGGCTTTAACCGATGTCGGAAAACTTGTTGAACAGCCAGATAACAACACCAGCATGATAGAATTAATTGTGAATATTTTTTTAAGTGTCATTACTTGTCTCTGTGTTTATCTTGGCGATTAGTATTGCATGCAAAATGCGTATTAATGGCTAATTTATTTTTTATTGCGTTGATACATCATTAAACTGACAATGCGTTTGCTCTCTAAACTATGCAAATCAATTTTTGTATTGTGAATTATATTGAGTTTATAACCATAAATATCGCTTTGATTAATAAACTTTGTAACCTTTTTTGTCTTGGTTTTTTCGTCTAATACTTCTATTAATGCGTATTCTTGATTTTGCTGCGTGATAATGGCACGTAATTTTAATTGATGGTTTTTAGTAAAAAGTACTAACTGATCGCCCTCTTGATCACTTGGCCGTTTTGGCACTACTTTTTTAGGTTTAGTCGTTTTAGGCTTTGGCTTTGGCTTTGGCTTTGGCTTAACAAAAAAGTTTTTATAACGTGCATTTAGATCACTATTAAAGTTTTGAGTTAATTGTGGTGCAGCCAATATTGCAACTTGAGTATCGTTTATGTTACTTGCTTGCATTATATCATTATTTAAAGCGTATCGGCTGCTATCAAATAATACCCATATAATTGATAAGACAAAGGCGACTTGTACTGTTTTACTTTTTACAAAAGAAACTAAATTCACTTTACACCCCAGCCTGTGTATTTTTCACATAAAAAGATAAAGTCACTCGTGCATCCATAGTGCCTAGATTAGTTGCAGATTGCCTTTTTATTTTATAATTGAATTCAGAGATTTCGTGATAAGGTTCTTGAGACTCTAAAAAGGTCATCGCTTTAATTAAGTTAACTGTAGAGCCTGTAAAACGTAATTTTGCTTGGTAATGCAGTGCATTAAGTTGCTCTAACTTATTAACTGGCTGCCAACCAAAATTACTTACTCTAATAGAATATTTTTCTAGCATGGTTTCAATATGTTTTTGCTGAGATATTTTAAACTGTGCCTCAGGCGAAAAAACATAAAACAACTTAGATGCAACTGCAGTATTGGTTTGTAGCTTAGCTAATAAATCACTATTTGAGGATTGACCCGAAATTACTGAGTTAATTTTGGTTAGTTTTTTATTTAACTGGTTAATATTTGTTTGTTTTGCTTCTTGCCAATCATAAATAGGCACGATTATAAATTTAGCCAGTATTAATAGTGCAACTAAACTTAATAAAAATTTATATTGTTTTAGCTCAGCCATTTTTTTGTTCCTTAACAGCTGCTTGCTGAATATTTTTATTTTGTGCTAATTTTAGTTTTGCTAAATTCAAATTAAAGCTAATAACAAATACATCTATATCTTTACGTGAGCGAGTTGGGTAATCAAATTTAGCATCTTCAAGATAGGGTATTTTGCTTAATTGCTCTAATAGTAATGTGGCTTTAGTTGTAGAGCCACGCAATACAGTACGACCGTTCACCATGCGAATATTAGTGAATTTTACTTTATCAAAAAAATCATGCACAACTAACCATAATGCTGACGTTGCTTGTTTGCCCTCTAATAAATCGGCAATTGCTGTAAATTGTTGTAATTGTTGATCTACATTTTGCTGCACGTTTAAAGCGCTATCAACACTTTCGTTATGACTTGCTAACTGCTTTTTTAAATCGGCTTCTTGATAAACTAAATACCCACTGGCTATCGCCATATAACTTGCAAAAACAACAGAAAAAGGGATTAGCAGCTTTTTAAGAATATTGAGTAATTTATCGTTATTTGGCTTTTCAACCAATGACATCACTTGATTAAGATTTAACTTTTTAAGGCCACACGCTAAAACACTCGCTAAATCACTTGGTTTTATTTGTATTGCATCTGCTTGCTGAGCAACACCCACTGACATCGCAAACTTATTTATGCTATTAATAATTGGTGATGCAAGCGATGAGTGAACTGTATTATTGCTTGATGCGATATATAAAGCGGGTTGACACTGAATTTCAGCTGTAGATTGCGGCGATAATAGTAAACCAACTAATAAACTTTCAGGAATACATACCAAGCTCTCTGGGCATTGTTCTGAAAACTGCCATACATTTACGAGGGCATTGCCGTCTTGTATTTGCATGATATGAAAAAATGTTTTTGGTTGGTCTTGAAACTCTAATTTGAGCAGTTTTGTAAGTTCGGCTTTATCGTCTATCGGATATTTATTAACTTTTTCACTGTAATATTTTCGTGAGATAATAGTAACTAAACTCGATTGCTCAACTGCTTCTGAAGCAGATAGTTCAAGGCTGTTTTGATCGTTAGCAATAAAGCGATTATGCTGACCATCAAAATAACTTACTGAAGAACAAATAAGTTTTTTGTAAGCAGCTGGTAAAGCTTCTGTTTTATCTGTTAAATTCATTAAGTTACTGCATCTTCTTAGTTATTAATCACGATTGGATAGAATATTTATAGGTGGCTGATCTTGCTCAGCATAAGGCTGAAGGTCAAAGGTTAGTCTGCGTTTTGCTCGTGACTGCCCAATAATATTAATCAGCTCCATTGATAAATAATTAGAAGTTGCAAAAAACATCTCCTCGTTTTCATCTAATCCAGTTATTTCTTTAAATCTTCTTCTAGTTAAGGTTTTATCTGACCTTTCACTTAATACACGCTCTGCTGTTGTCTTACCCACTAACGCATTCAACAAGGTTTGTGGTGAGTTCATAGGGTTAAAATTCCCCTTACGAAACATTGTTGTATTTTCGAGTAATATATCAAGTAACTCTGGCGTCATATCTTTAACATATTTAAAATCGCTAATATCTGGCACCATGCCATTACGTATGCGATCTAAAGTACCGTATTGAGAAAATTCAGCACCATTAGCGCGCTTAATATTATCAATATCTTGCCAATCTAACAAGCTATCTATCATGGTGTCGGCTTGTGAAGATGACTGCCCTTGATATTCTAATAATTTTTTAATCAGATCTCTTTCAAGGTAGTGCGCATTGAGTAAACCAGACTGATCTTGGATTTTAACTTGCACTCCCGAAGGCAATGTAAAAATTTCATCATGAAAATTCCACATTTTTTTTATTTCGCTATTACTTGTATCGTTAGTTAAACGTGACGTGAGCTGTTTTTTTTCGGTAAATAATGCAAATAAAACTTCAGCTTGCGCGCCTTGAATATTAACTTGCCCTTGAGCTTTATCATTTGAAAGTTGTGCAATAGCAACTTGTTCTTTGGCTGTATTTGACAAGTATAAAGCTAATACAGTCATAATGGCTGTAATTAACAATACCTGAATTAGTGCAACACCTTGCTGATTAAATTTCATGATTATGAGTCTGAATTAATATAAGGAGAGAGCCAATGAGATACTTCTTGCTCTAAGGCAATGCTCACACGATAGGTTTTATCTTGCTGTGTTAGCACTAGCTCAAATTTACTAGGCGTATAGCGACGGTCGATCCCAGAATAACTAGTATACCAAGATTCTAAATTCGTAGTTGATGCACTTTTAGCATTTAAACTCGCCCAGCCGTAATAACTAAATTCTACTTTATCTAAATTTTGAAATAGGGTTTGGGTTGTATCAAAGGTAATGTTTTGATCTGTGCCTTTAAGTAACAAGTTATCGCTTAAGCTTGCCTGGTAAATTAAATCAAAACTGCCATTTTCGTTTGCTAGACTTTCTAAACGAAAGATCTCCCCTGAAGTTCGGCTATAAAAACCACTGCGAGAGACCGCTAATAAGCTGTCGGTTGCACCAATAAAAAAGAATGAAGGTGACTGTTTACTATCAACAATAACATGAGGGTGAATACCTTCTAGTACTCTTTGTAATAAAGCTAACTTTTTGCTGTGCTCTAAATTAACGTTAAATTGCCCAAGTTGTTTATTCCAGCGTTCTGAAATAATGCTGTAACTGTAAGAGCCCGTAAATAACAATAAACTTACAATAGTAATAGCGATCAGTAATTCAACAAGTGTAAAACCAGACCTATTTTTTTGAGATAACATAATTAATATAGCCTCCAGCTTAACTCACTAAATTGATATTGTTTTTGTGTTGTTTTGTAGCTAAATGTTAAATTGACCTGCCATAACTGATATTCTTTTTTTGAGTGAACAAATTTACCGCTGTCTATATCTAACTTTTTAGGTGCCTTTTTACTTTGCACTATATTAGCCTGCCAATTGTAATCTACATCCCATATTTTAGCTTTTTGTGTGATGCTAGTTTGACCTGTGGTACCAAGCTCTTTTATATCAGCTTGAATAGTTGATAATACGGCAGGTAATACACCATTAATCATAATATGTGCATTGGCTTTTTCACTACTAAGAAATGCACCACGGTAAACCATAGATACCATAGCAATAGACGCAAACAAAATAACCGTAGCAATTAAAACTTCAATTAATGTAAAACCAGTTTGAGATGATTTTTTTATTTTTTGATTAGCTGCTTTCATTTATTAATCAGCCACTGAAAATGTAAGTACGGGAGTATGTTCTGCTTCATTGGTATTTATTTCACCATTCACCCAATCAGTTAAGTTATAACTTACAGTTTGATTACGATAGCTAGTATGCAACGAAGTGGGTGTTACAAAGCCATTACCATTAAAAAACAATGTTTGCGGTTGAAAAAATAAAAATTCAAATTTAACCACTTTAAGCGGTGTTGCAGAATTTAGTTCAGTATAAAGAGAAGCTTGCTTGCCTGAAAAAACAAGATTATGCGCTTGGCCTGTGAAATAAGCGCGAGATGAAAGCTTTTTTAACCAATTTTGTACTGTTAATAACTCTTCTTTAGCCTTTGCTTTATCAACACTGTTAATAGCCAATGAGCCAACCATGCCCATAAGTAAAGCAACAATAGACATCACAACCATGAGTTCAATTAAAGTAAAACCAGTTTGTTTTTTCACAAAGGTATTCCTTTACTCGCTAAAATATAAATCAGCTTTTAGTTTTAACTGATTCAATTTCAGCCTCAAGCATAGCTAACTTTTGTATGATTCGATCTTGGGTTACATTCATCTTATTACGCTCAATATCCATTAATAAAATTTTAATAAGCGCAGCACCCAATCCTATTATTAAAGGTATTATTGGTGGATAGGATATACCTACAGCATGTCCTAGCCAGTCTACAACAATAGGGAAAGTACCTAAAAACAAAACTATTAATGCCACAAAAGACCAGCGAATTGCTTGACGTGGTGCTAAGTGATCTCGTCTAACCAATAAATAAATTGTGACAGCTAAAACAACGCCAATAATAGAAGAAACGATTTGTGGATTAGTCAATGTTATGCAGCCTTGTAATTCTATTTATATATTTTTCTTTTTTTGTTGGAAATGCTTTAGCAACTGATAAAAAGCCACTATAAATTAAATAGTAAGTTACAGCTCTCCATGAATAAAATATTCGAGATATGCCAGTTTCTCGTTCACTCATAGGGACAGAGGCTTCAACAACCTTTAACTGCATATTTCGCAGCATAAGTAATACGCCAATACATTGATATTCAAACATAGTGGCTTGTTTTGAAATTAAACAAGTTAAAGCTTTTTTATTATATAGGCGAAAGCCAGAGGTAATATCATTTACATCTAAACGATTGAGCGTTTTAAAAAATCGCCAAGCAATATGCCTACCTGTACTGCCTCGGCTAGTGCAATTACCAACAATTACATCAGCACCTTTTTTATATTGCGCAACTAATAATTGGATATTAGCAGCATCATGCTGACCATCGGCATCCATAGTAACAACAACTTCAAAACCAAGTTTATAGGCATACCTAAGCCCTGCTTGAGTTGCCTTCCATGCACCTAAGTTTTGTATGTTGCTTAAAACAATTGCACCAGCTCTTTTTGCTAGGTTAACTGTATTATCATTACTCGCATCATCAACAACTATGATTGTATAACCTAATTTAACAACGCAAGATACAACATCTGAAATTGTTAAAGATTCATTCATAGCTGGCATGACGATACAAATATCGCTATTTTTCAAATTATTAAAATGCCTATATTAAGTTGAAAAGCATTATACGAGAATTACAAGGAAACTTCGAGTTATTCATTTTTAAGTTAACTAAGCTTTAGGCTTAAAGTCTATTCATTTTAAATATTGCGATACACATCAAGTATTTTTTTCGCTGTTTTAGCAATACTGAAATCAGAATTAAAACGCGTATTCGCTGCTTTTCCGAAATTAATTAATAGCTCTTTGTTTTTTTGCGCAAAATTAAGGGCATCATATAAAGCACAAGAGGAATGAGGTTCAATAACAATACCTGTTACTTGGTCTTGAACAACCCAAGACATACCACTCCCCTCAACACTTGTGACTAGAGCTGGTTTTGATAGCCTTGCAGCCTCAAGTAATACCAAACCAAATGCTTCTGTTTTTTCAATTGAAGGTAAACAAAGTAAGTCACAATTTAAAATACGATTATTTAAAGTATTATCATCCACACTTCCCAGGAAGTTTACACGATCGGTTAACTCAAACTGTAAAACCAATTGTTTTAAATTTACCTCTAACTCACCGACACCAATTATATTTAACTCTACGTTTGGTAAATTAGCCATCGCGTGTAATAAGTACTTATGCCCTTTATAGTAAGTTAATCGACCAACAATCAATAAAGAAAGCTTTGGATTGTTTTTAACAACTGGAGCTGCGGTCACCACTTTAGATAAACCTAAAGGTACAACATAAGACTTATTCTTAAAATCAGATAAAGGTTTACTACTCTCTAAATAATTTGGTGATGTGGCAATAATTGCAGCTGACTTTTTTAGTAATAGCCGCTCAAATATTTTATACCCTTTATAAGCAATTTTAATGCGCCAATCAGGTACAGCACCCAAGACATCTGAATGCCAATGAATTACCCAAGGAATACTTCTTGCTCGAGCACTAAATAAACAAAAAAATGCAGATAAGTTTGGCATGTGAATATGTAAAACATCTGGATTTTGGGTTTTAATCGTCCGGTTTAATTCTTTAATAAAACTTGGGGATATTGGAGAGTAAAGAAGCGTGAACCACTTTTTTATTCGATTTACTTTTACATTTTTAATCGTTTCATTTTGCGTTTTTTTATTATTTAAGTGCTGATGAACCAATAAGGAAGCGTTCACTTCACTCTGATAAACATCGCTTTCAACTAAGTCTTTTGTGTAATTTTCAATTCCACCATGAAATGGAGAGTAATACTTACCAATATGTAAAACGTTAATCATATTCTTCAAAGTGTAATAAAAGTGGTATGATAATTTTTTAACATTTATATATCAAATTAATTTGATATATAAAAACAAGCACACTAAATTCGAGCCTATAATTTCAACACCGAACCCCAATCTGTAGGCGCTGATTTATCTGCGCTTTGGTTTCGATTATGTGACTAACCCAAGCGAAAACACATTGTAGGTTCGTCTTCAGTCGTACTTTTTTATCATTGAAAAGCTAAAGCCTCTCCTACAAAATAACATCCAACTCTAGCTCAACTTATCGACAATTGCTCCCTACATTGTTCTCTACTTACATCCCTGCAAGCAAATTCGAGCCCACTAATTCAACACCAATCCCAACCTGTAGGCGCTGATTTATCTGCGCTTTGGTTTTGATTATGTAACCAACCCTAGCGAAAATACATTGTAGGTTCGACTTCAGTCGTACTTTTTTACCATTGAAAGGCTAAAGCCCTCCTAAAAAATAACATCCATATAGCGCGCATAAATTCGAGCCTACGAATTAAACACAATTCTAATATTCGTCATCTCCGAGGTATTTTATCGGAGATCCTTTTAAAATACCTCAACCTGTAGGCTGATTTATCTGCGCTTTGATTTTTGATTGTGTGACCAACCCTAGCGCGACTTATCGACAATTGCTCCCTGCATTGTTCTACTACTTACATCCCTGTAAGCAAATTCGATCCTACAAAAAAGGCACTTATGATAAGCGCCTTTTTAAAATTCTGATTTGAGCCAACTATCTAATTTGTCTTCTTCTATATATAAAAGTTAACAACATAAACATTATTATTAAATTAATTGGACCACCGCTTTTTTTCTTAGTCGGAGGCTCTACGATTGGCGGTTCAACAACTGCATTTACTGTCACTTGTGAACTACTGTGGTTATTTGATAAGTCATCATCAACATTTTCTGATGATATGCTAACTTGATGCTCACTTTGCCCAACACTCGTTGCTTCAACATTAACAGCTACTGTAATTTCATCATCAACTTTTAACTCAGTTAAAGTACATTTAATCTGTGTAGCCGAAGCTAACTCACAATTTAATAAGCTTTCGTCAATAGAAACTAAAGTACCATTAGCAATAGTGTAATTTATTACAACATTATTAGCCGTTACGAAACCAGTATTACTCATAACTAAAGTCGATTGATAAGCATCACCAACTGTTGCTGTATTTAAAGTTGAAAGCGCCACATTTAAATTAACCGTTTGTGCGCCAAAATCGCCATTACCTTGGTTGAATCTCACTTCATCTGAAACATTGCTATCTTCACTAGTAATAATAATATCTATATCACCATCACCATCTATATCTGCTAAACCTAAGCCATCACTATCAGATGTACTTATTACAGTACCATTGCGTTCGAATGTATTATTTTCAACTAAATTATATATTGTTATACCGCCAGGGTTATTCACTAATAAAATGTCCAGAATATCATCAGCATTGATATCCGCTATGCCTATATCATTTGCTGCTGTATTTGAGATCATAACAAGGTCACCTAATGAATCGCCCCCAAATAACACTCCATTTCCAGAAGCATAACTAATGAATATGTCGTCTATACCATCCAAATTAATATCAGCAACTTCTAACATATTTACATTTGAGATAGATTCAAAAAATTCACTATTAAAGGCACCTGAACCAGTGTTAAACATAATTTCGAGAGCTGATGATTCATAACCAAATGCGATATCAATTAAATTATCACCGTTAAAGTCACCCGTAGTCACAGCTGTTGCATTAAAAGTTTCATCAGTATTATTGTCATTAACCTCTAGCTCACTAACAGAGTTTTTAGCTGAGTAACTTTGCTGTAAAGTAAATGGCTGTAAAAACACTTTATTGCCAACATCTTTACCATTACCAAAAACAAGGTCAATCAATCCATCATCATTAAAATCAGCAGCAGCTATTGAGGAACTTCTCATTTGACCTAATTCAATAATGCTATCAAAATGCCCGGTTCCATCATTTAAGTAATATCCACTTACTGTTTGCCCTGCATTTGCAACCGAAATATCTAAGAAACCGTCATTATTAAAATCAGCGAGTACAACAGCTCTACTATCGCTTCCCTCTCCAAATAATTGTTCTGGCTCAAATACACCAGCACCTTTATTAAATAATATTTTATTAGCTTCATTATTTCGGTTTACAATCACTAAATCAGCTAAACCATCATTATTTAAATCACCAAATGCATTTTCAGCAGTGCTTGATGGCTCTAATAAATCACCATTTTCATCTTCCACTTCTTCAGATACAAATACAGTTAAAGAATCTGTCAATACATTATCAATACTCTGCTGAGTAATACTCATGTTACTGATTACTTCACCTTCGCCTAACTCATTGATAGGTATTTGCAATACAAACTCTATCACCTCATCAATTGCTAATTCCTCAGGTAAGCTACAGGTTATGGTATCTTTAGTATCAATAACTTCAACAGCACAACTTTCTGGCGCTGAAATAACACCACTAGAACCGATTAGCTCAATAGTTAACTGATCTAAAAATGCAGTTGCTGGTCCCGTATTTGTAATGCCATAAGTTAAATCAATATTAGTTCCAACTAACGCGGGGTTGGCACTTGAAACTTGTGATAAAGCTAAATTAGTTTCACCTACTTGATTCACTGTTAAAGTAAACGACTGAGTGACTACCTGCTCAACTATAGAATCGGTTACCGAAACAATGACATTAAATTCTTGATCTAACTCACTCTCGCTAGGTGTACCTGATAAGGTATCTACACTATCAAACTCCAACCAAGTGGGTGTCTCAATTACATTAAACTCTAGTGAATCACCATCAACATCTTCTGCTAGCATTTTATAAGTATATTGAGTTAATACCTGTGTATTTACATTTGCACTACTAGTGAATGAAGGTGCATCATTTACACTACTAATTGTGACCGATACGGTTGCGGTATTAGACGTTAATCCTGCTTTATCATTTACGGTGTAAGTAAAGCTATCAGTTCCAAAGAAGTTTTCCCTAGGTGTAAAGCTCACCTTACCGTTAGTAACTGAAACCGTTGAATTTTTAGCTGTTTCGATGATTTTAATAGAGCTTTTATCTATATCATCAGCGCCATCGATATCTGTATCATTTAGTAATACATCGATTATAACGGCTTCATCCTCATTGCTTTGCGCACTATCATCTGTCGCAATAGGTGCATCATTTAGGTTTTCAACGGTAATTGAAACTATAGCCACATTAGAGTAGTCACCAACTAAATCACTTACTTTATAGCTAAAACTATCCGTACCTACAAAGTTTTCGTTAGGGGTATAAGTTACCTTACCTGAAGCTGCATCAATCTCTGTTAAACCATTAGCAACATCAGATGTAATAACTACACTTGTTGAGTCTAAGTTTTCATTTTCATCAGAATCGTTAGCTAGAATATCAATAGTCACTGAGCTATTTTCATTTACTTTTGCCGTGTCGTTATTCGCAATAGGCGCACTATTATTAACTGTAAAATTAATTGATATTGCATTCGTTGGATTGCCTAAATCATCGCTGAACGCACCACTTGATACCCTAATAGTATAAGCAACGCCAGACTCCAATGATATTGCAGACACTAAGTTAACCTTAGCACTATTTACACTCACATCAGCACCAGAAGCTATAAACGATTTAACCGCTACAGAATCGCCTTGTTTAAATAGTTGTATGCGCTTATCACTACCTGAAACGGCTGCAACATCTTCGTTGAATGTAAAGCTCACATTAATTGATTCAGCTACATTTCCATCTCCCGACTCTGGATTAGAAGATATCAATAGAGGAATGTCATTATCATAAGTTACGCTATATTGATTTGAAGCTTTATTAGCATTTCCGGCATTATCAGTTGTAACATTACTCGCAATATTTACAGTAACTGCTCCGCTTAAAATTGGTGTAACAAATACACTATAACTTTTACCATCATGTGCTATAAAATTACTTAAGGTTGCATTATCAACTGAAATATCTGATGAAGTGAAATTAATCACTAATTCACTAAAGTTAATGTTTGCAGTAAAACCGGCATTCACAACCCCTGAAGCACCTGTTATTTCTACTTCGGGATTTATAGCATCAAACTCAACTTCATATTGGCTCGCCGCTATATTTCCATTACCGGCATTATCAATAACGGAATCTACAGCGATATCTAAAGTAATTAACCCGTGTACTCTTGGGGTCACGTGTACTGTAAATTTATTAGACGAAATAGCGACCAAGTTTTC
The DNA here is from genome assembly GCF_018860845.1 of Pseudoalteromonas sp. C2R02. Taxonomy (NCBI): domain Bacteria; kingdom Pseudomonadati; phylum Pseudomonadota; class Gammaproteobacteria; order Alteromonadales; family Pseudoalteromonadaceae; genus Pseudoalteromonas; species Pseudoalteromonas sp. C2R02. Next base: position 135,914 of record NZ_JAHKQC010000055.1, read on the forward strand.
TACTGTTGCACCAGTGACTAAAATATTACTTAATGCAAAGCCTGATATATCTTCACTAAACGTAATAGTAGCAGTAAATTCATCCATTATAGGGCCTGATACCCCTTTAATATCAACTGTTGGTTGTATATCATCAAACTCAACAGAATATTGCGTGGCTACTGTATTACCATTTGATGCGCTATCAGTTGTAACATCAGCTGCTATATCTAAAGTAACAGAGCCATTTAAACTAGGTGTAGCTAATACAGTATAGACTTGCGCGCTTGTAGCATTAAAGTCACTTAACGATGCATTTGTTGCTACGATATCTGATAGATCAAAGCCAGTGACGTCTTCACTAAAAGTGATAGTGGCTGTGAAAGCTGAATTAACTGGACCTGAATCTCCTGCAATTTCAACACTTGGACTTTCACCATCAAACTCAACTGAATATTGCGCTGCAACCGCATTACCATTTGATGCGCTATCAACTGCAACATCTGCTGCAATATCTAACAACACAGACCCATTTGAGCTAGGTGTAACTAATGCAGTATAAACTTGTGCACTTGTGGTATTAAAATCACTTAAAACTGCATTTGTTGCTGAAATACCTGATAGCTCAAAACCTGTTACATCTTCAGTAAACGTAATTGTTGCTGTAAATGCGGAATTAACTGGACCTGAGTCACCTGAAATTTCAACACTTGGA